>DATFDT010000156.1:0-15703 GCA_035251975.1 Pyrinomonadaceae bacterium
GACTATAAACCGAGAGTTACAGATACTCTCCAGAATCTTTTCACTCGCGATCAGGTACGGAGTTACAGATAAGAATCCATGCGCGGAGGTTTCGCTGTTACCAGAGAACAACAAGCGCGTGCGTTACTTGTTCGATGAGGAAGAGCAGCGACTCCTATCCGTGTTAACAGGCCCGCGTGGACACCTGTTGCCGCTCGTGGTAATTGCGATCGGCACACGCATGCGACGAGGCGATCTGTTCAACCTCACATGGGAGAAAGTCGATTTCCAACGTGGATTGATCTACGTGCCGAATTCGAAGACGGGAAGAGACTACGCGGTGCCGATGAACGAAGACGTCAAAGCCACGCTGAGGCGGATACGAAGCACTAATCGAGACGGAGGTTACGTCTTCATCAATCCCGATACTGTCAAGCCTTACACCGACGTGAAGACAGCGTTCGGAACGGCTTGTCAGTTAGCAGGGATTGAAAACCTGCATTGGCATGACTTGCGTCACACGTTCGGGACCAGACTTGCGGAGGCGGGTTGCAGTGAAGCGACGATTGCCGATCTGATGGGCCACTCTGATCCGCAAACGACTCGACGCTACACGCACGCAACGGACAGGGCTAAACGAGCGGCCGTGGAAGCCGTCAGAATCTCTGCCGATCGCGTCTGCCACAATCCTGCCACAAAACAAGAACGGCCACCTTTGCAGGTAGCCGTAAATGCTTGAAAATAATGGTCGGGGCGAGAGGATTCGAACCTCCGACCTCACGGTCCCGAACCGTGCGCTCTACCAGGCTGAGCCACGCCCCGACGAGGATGGATGATAGGGAAGCACGCTCAAGGTGTCAAATTTGCCCTCCTCTTTTCTCTTCTTATCCTCTAGCCAGGGTTCACGGTTGATTCGTCGAGGAGTTGATTGTTGGGGTCGAGGATGAGCCTGGTGGGGGAGTCGCGCAGGGGGATTCGTTCGATAAAGAGTTTGCCGGTTGGCTTCAGAATGACGTTGCGTTTGCCTTTCGCCGTTGAGATGGTGAGGTGGATGGGGTCGACAAAGGCGTTACCGGGTTGGGTTTGGGTTAGAACTAACCGTAATTCCTTTTTTCCAAGCCAGAACCACTTCAACTTATATTGCGGATGACCGCTCTCATAAACCCAACGTTTGAAAAAAACTCCTAGATCTTTGCCAGAAGCTTTCTCAAGCGCGGCGCGCAAGTCCTCGGTGCTCGCGATTGAATTCTTGTGCGACTCATAGTACGCGCGAATGCCGCGGAAGAATGCGTCGTCACCCAGATTCGAACGCAGCATGTGCAGCACCCACGCGCCCTTCTGATAATTGTTCGGGTTCAGAAGGTCCATAAGACTTTCAGTTTCGCGATCGAAGATCGGCACGCGCTTCTTCTTCTCGTACTCAAACACACTCGCCGACGCATCGCGCATGTAACGCTGAAACGCCGCTTCGCTCTCGTAACGCTGCACAAACAATCCAGCGAAGTAAGTCGCGAAGCCCTCACTCAACCACAGATCGGACCACGTCGACTCCGTCACCGAATCTCCAAACCACTGGTGCGCGATCTCATGCGCGATCAGCGTGACGTTACCAAAAGGAACGCCGTACGTCTTGCTCATGTCGACCGTCGAGTTGCTCTTGAACAGAGAGCTCGTGAACACGATCGCGCCCGAGTTTTCCATGCCGCCATAACGCGTCGCACCGACAATCAAGGCAAGCTTCTCATATGGATATGCCGCGACCTTCTCAGTCAAGAACTCGATCGTCGGGATTGCCGGCGAGAATCCTTTCTGCGCGAGCGCGCGCTCTGATAGCGGCACGTAGTACGAAAGCGGCGTGAGCGCACGCTGCGGAGGCTCAACTTTCGCAAACTGGCCCACACCGATGATCATGCAATACGGCGGAATCGGCACACCTTCCGAGTAGGTCCACGTGCGCGGGCCGCTCGCGGTCGTTTCAACGTGGTCCAACCGGCCATTCGCAATCACTTCCTGACCCGCAGGCGCGGTGATGTTGAATGTGACCGTGGCTTTCGCTGATGGATGGTCCAGCACCGGGATCCAGTGATGAACGCGGTCGGGCCAGTTATCGCCAATCGCGGCGGGCTTGCCGTCTTTGTCGTTTGTGAGAATCAATCCGTCTTTAGGTTTGCCGTGATAGGAGACCTCGATAATGTAAACATCGCCCGGACTGGCAGCCTGCGGAAGAGCAAAATGGAGCTTGCCGTTTCTGCGAAGGAACGTGGACAAATTCCCATTGAGAGTGACTCGATCGACGGTCAGATCTCCGAAGTCGACATCGATCTCGCGCGTTGGTTTGACGATGGTCAAATAGATACGCGCGCTCGCGGACGAGATTTCGGAGAGTTGATCGTTGAGCGTGATGTTGACGAGGTAGTGTGTCGGGCGCCACGTGTCGATCAGGCGCTCGACGCGGGCGGCGAAGGTTGTGGAGGCGAGAAGAATTATTAACGCAAAGACGCAAAGGCGCAAAGAAGAGGACATAGTGTTCAGCGGATTCCGAGCATCAGTAATGCTGAGCGATCGGAGACTGGGCGATCGCTGTTGAGCCACGTGTTGTATGCAACGAGTTCGTCGTCTGTGACGGGGCGGTTGCCGAGTCGCGCAGTTGGGGTGCGCTCGAATGCGCGATTCGTGAGCGCCATGTGTGGTTGACGTACGAGTAAAGGCGCGCCTCCAGCCAACCTCTGTTCTGCTGAGTCGACGTCAGGAAAAAACTCGTCGTAGGCCAGCAGGTGCCAGACTGTTTCCGCCCCTTCGCCTTCGACGGCCAGCAAGCGCAGCAGTCCGAAACCGCTTTCGAGTTGAAAAATTAGATCGTCGCCTGGCGCAAAAGTAGACATTATTTTAGCCGCGGATTTCCGCGGATGAACGCAGATCTGAAAACGCTTCGAGAACTTTATCAGCCATGTGCGCCGCTGTGTAGTGCTCGCGCACGCCGCGAAAGCCGTTTGCGCTCAAATCCGCGGCGAGGTCTCGGTCGCGGGCCATTTGGAGAATACCGTTGGCGAGACTCTGCGGATCGTCGGGCTGGACCAGGAGGCCGCCGCCTGTTCTTTCAAGGATCTCAGTGAACGAGCCGCGACGTGGTTGGACCAGCGGCACACCGCACGCCATTGCCTCGAGTAGTGAGACGCCTTTTGGTTCGTCGTATGTGGCAGGCATCGACATCATGTCGAGGCCGCGAAGGAAGGCGATTTTCTCTGCGCGCTCCAAAACACCGCGATAGTGAAACTCATTGCCGAGACCAGCATCGTGCAGGCGCTTCTGAATAGCTTCGAGATAGGGCTTGGAATCCGGAGCGATGTATCCCGCTGCTTCCAGGCGCGCTTCGCGTAGGTCTCCTGATTGGCGTGCCATGCGGTAGGCTTCGGCGAGAACATGCAGTCCTTTCTCCGGCGCGATGCGTCCGAAGAATCCGACCGTGAATGGACCATTGCGATCAGCGTGTCGCAATTCAAAGCCTTCGGGGTTGATGCCGATCGGGACCACGCGAATCTTCTCGCGTGGAATGCCGAGATAACCGGGCATGAATTCGGCGTAATAGTCTGACACGGATAAGAACTGATCCACGTAAGGCAGATGATTACGGATCAGATTGAGCGACTCAGTTCGGTATGGCTCGTGAAGGTTGTTGAGAAAGAGATCTTCACCTTGGAGCGTACAGAGAATCGGGGCGTTCAAAGCATGTTTTATTGGTTGGGCCAGGCCGAGCAGCAACGTGTAGGGAAGACTGACGACGTCGGGTGGCGCTTCGTGCTTAATCCAGTCAATAAACTTGTCGATCTCTTTGCGCTGAAATCCGCTTTCGCCTTTCAGCACGGAGACAGTCATTTCGCCCAGCATCCTCGGATTGGTCGATATCGATCGCCGCGTCGCGAGCTGCAGTGCTGTTTTTGAATCCCATAAACGATCGAGCCAGCGCGGCGTTTTGCGAAATAGAGGTACGTACTGTTCGAGATATGCGCTGATGCCGCCAAGCACAACGTGATCGTTGCTGACGTTCGGTTCGTCGGTAAGTGTCGGTGTGTAGACCGGGAGGAGCATCACGTCGTGACCACGCTTCATCAGTTCAGTGGCCATGGCGTTGTCGCGGAGGCAGCTTCCGCAATACATCCGGCCAGCGCCGCCCGTGAGATAAAGGATCCTCACTTCAAATCCTCAAACGGCTACCGCCTGCTGGAATGCACGGCGCGCGTAAAGATGATCGAAGAGATTGCCTTCGTGCGGCTGGTCCCAACTGATCTGATTGGTCGGCAGCGCGCCGATGTTGAGACGATCGATACGCGATGAGGCGACGAGCTTTTGAATCAGTTTGGGATCTTTGGTGATTGCGGTTACGACGAGTGTTGGGCCAAGGAGTGACGCGATCTCGTTCTGATTGATTTGCAGAACGCTAGCGAATGGAAACAGAAACTCCTTCATCGCAAGCGGATGATCGTGTTCCGAGCGAATGATTGTCGGCAGCAGGTAAGAGCAGTTGTTCCACTGGACGAGTCGTTCGCCGTCGCGATGTGCGCCGGTGACGTCGCGTGCGCCCGGCTCAGTCAAACCCTGCTCGATGATGGCATTGATGCGCGCAGCGACTTGCGGATCGACGAACGGTGCGAGCTGAGCGTTTTCATCATTAGCTGCCCGTGGGACGATCTGCGCCAAACGTTGTGCGAGTGCTTCGCTGATTTCTTCCGCGTGCGCGGGCGTCCAGACTGCTGAAGCATTCACACACGAGCGGCCACCGTTGTCTGCTATCGAAGCGACGATGATGTCGAGATACTGTTCCCAGTCGTCAACGCAATCTTCGCCGATGATGATCTTGCTGTAGCCTGGGCCATGTATCTCAACGCGTGGATCGTTGGCCCAAGTGCCCGTCGTTGATGAGTCGCCGAATAAGAGCGAACGGCCGCAGCTTCGCAGGATCTCTGCTGCACCGGCGTGATCGGTTGGATAGAAACTGAAAGCTTCGGGCGGCGCGCCGGCTCTGATTAACGACTGGATGATTCGATACGGCGTCCAGGGTTCGGCGCTGCCGGGTTTCAGCACGAGCGGAATACGCAGTGGAAACGCGGGGATCCAGAGCGAATGCACGCCCGGCGAGTTGTTTGGCAGAACTGCGGCAAGCGATTGCGTTCGTGGAAAGAAACTGAGTGCGTGGCCGTCGAGTTCGCCGAAGCCGCGATCGAGTAGATCCCAATCGAGATTGCGTGTAAGACCGTTGAGAACGGATTCCATGTTTGCAAACATGCTTTTGATTTTTTGCATGTTGCGGCGTGCGAGCACGTATGGGAGACCAGTCGTCGCGGAGACTTGCTGCACGTAGTCTTCGGATGATTGGGTTGAATCGCCAAGGGGGAGCGAATCGTTTGTAAAAATTTCACCTGCGCGTGAACAGATGTCGACGAGGTCGCGAGTGGAGAAGCGGGAGAGAGCGTCGGTGCCGATGTTCTGTTGAGAGAGGTCGCGGCGGATCAATCCTGCGTTGGCCTGGCTTACTTCGACGAAGAGCTCGCGTGTTTGATGGTGCGGGACGCGCGAGATGTCGAGGCTCTTGTATTGATTGCCGTGGCGCAGGATTGGAAGGTGCATCATAGACAGGGTTACAGGATTTTCAGGATTGACAGAATACTTAGTAAACGCCTTCGACGACGGTTGATTGGAAACGAGAGAAGGGGCGGACGTTGCGCACGCCGTCCCACGGATACTCATCACAAGGTGGCTCACGCTCAGCTTCGTCGCGTTCCAAAAACCGCGGCATGAAGAATTCTTTTGTTAGCGTTGTTAAGCGGACGCGACCGGTTTGGCCGTAGTCGACTATGCGATCTGGTTGATCGGGATCGACCACTTCCACCACCGCACGCGGCAGCGGCGGATAATAAATGATCGCATAGTTATCTTTCGGATCGCGCGTTTTGTGAACTGCCAGACCCATCAACGTATTGCCGTACGTCGGCGCGAAATAGGCGCCTTCGAGCAACTCCTCAACCGCGAAGCGATGAAACTGCGGCGTCATCTCCGTGCCGCCACAAAACACGCCGGTGATCCCCATCTTCTTCAGCGACACTTTTTCACATAAGGCTTCGAGCAGCTTTGGCGTCGTAAACAAGCAGCGAATACCGTCATGCGCTTTCAATAAAGTAAGCCCTTGCTCGACCACGTGTTGCTTGTACTGCTCGGCCATCTTCGGCTGGCCCATCTTGATCAACTTGATGACCCACCGCGGATCGAGATCGACGAGGAAACAGATCCCGCCACGATGCTGCGCCAGATGCTCGACTGCCAAACGCAGACGACGCGGACCGGTTGGTCCAAGCGAGAGCCAGTCAGCGCCACGCGGGAAGAACTCTTCGGGCAGCGTGTCGCTGAACGCTTCGTAGTCGATGCGAAAGTCGTCAATATTAATACGCGACTTCGGCACGCCCGTGCTGCCGCCGGTTTCAAACGTGTAGACAGGCCGATCGGCGTAACCTTTCGGCACCCAGCGACGTACTGGACCACCACGCAACCACTCGTCCTGAAAAAATCCGAAACGCGAAAGGTCGTCGTAAGTTTGAATCTCTTTACGCGGGTCCCACGAGAGATTTTTGGCGTAGTCTAACCAGAAAGGACAACCCGTTTCCGGATCGAAATGCCACGCAACAACTTCACGAACCCAGGCGTCCAGCTCGTCGGGTTTTTTAGCCACAGATGATATGGATTTGTTAGGCACGATTTATACGGATTAAGGAATAGTTTTTTCAGTTTCTCTCATTAAATCGGCAAAGCGTGGATCGAGACGAAGTTTCTGCAGGTGCGGATCGACACGCACAAACGTGAAACCAACAGCATGCTCGCGTTCAGCCTGCGCCAGCCAGCGAAACGCGTTGTCGAGATCGCCGAGCCAAGTGTAAATGATTGCGATCTCATACGCCGTCACCCAGTTTTGCTGACGGTTCGCGATGATCTCGTTCAAGATCTGCCGCGCTTCATCCTTTTTGCCGGTCGCTGCAAGCACGTGAGCGCGTTTTGCGTGCGTGGTCGGCGTGTCTCCCGCAAAGCTTCGTTCCTGTTCAAACGCAGCCATCGCTTCGTTGTGCATGCCTTTCAACTCGTACGCCCAACGAAGGATCGTGTGTGCCGCGACTGCGCCCGGATCGGTCTCCAGCGACTTGCGCGCCTGGGCCACCGCTTCGTCAAACTTGCCTGCGAGAAACAGTACGTTCGCGACCGCCGTTGCGATCACTGCCGATTGCGGCGAGATCTGTCGCGCGCGCTCGATCTCCGCGTAAGCCTCATCGTGACGTCCCATTGCCGACAAACTGTAAGCGTACCAGCGATGGGCCACCTGATTGCTGGGCTTCAATTGAATCGACTTGCGCAGCTCGCGTTCCGCGTCGATCCAATCGCGATCGTAGTGGAGTTTGACGAAGCCGAGCGATGCATGCGCCTCAGCTAAACTCGGATCGGCTTCAACCGCGCGCAACGCCGACTCTTTGGCGCGTTCCCACGCGCCCGCCGGCGGCGGCTCGACGTACCAGTTCATCAACGCGTAGCAGTCGGCAAGCTCCGCATGCGCGATCGCAAACTCGGGATCGATCTCGACTGCACGTTCGAAACGCTCGATTGCCTGTCGCAAGCCTTCGGCTGTTCGGCGCGTCGAATAGTAACGTCCGGCGGTGTAGAGCTGGCGCGCTTCTTCGTTCTCACCGGTCTGCGTGTCGGGCGCAGGCATCAGGATCTGCGTCGTGATCGGTGCGATGTGCGATCCGGATCGGCGTCGCTTCGCCCTGGCTGCGGCTGCGGTTTGCTTCTGGATTCTTCGATACAAGGCCGGATGCCGCAAGTCGCGAAGAATTCCCTCGAAGATCGGATCGCCACGCAACGGATCAAACTGCGGCTCGACACCCAACCACACGACCCACGCGTCTCTGATCGCGTACGCATCCTGTAGCAACTCGAGCGCGCGTTCGCGTTCGCCGAGATGCAGGTGGATCAACGATAGTTGATACGGCGAAACGTAGCCGTGAACCGACAGTTGGGCCAGGCGGTCCAACGCCGCGCGCGCATCTTTCTCTCTTCCCGCGGCTGCGTACGCGGCGCCGAGCGCTGCGATGTAGAACGTGCCGCCGCCTGAAAGATCCAGAGCCTTCTCGGCGGCTTTCACCGCTTCATCGAAGTCGCCCGTGTGTCGCAGTGTCCATGATTGCGTCACCAATCCATAAGGAAACTCCGGCACCGCTTCGAGCATGCTCTTGTAAGTCGCGATCGACTCGTTAAAGCGACGCGCCTGGTAGTAAGACCACGCAACGGCCTGAAGCACACTCGGCGAAACGGGATCGAGCTCGCGCGTGCGGAGGATCCGCTCAATCGCTTCGTCGAAACGTCCTTCCATCAGCAAGTGGAAGGCGTACCAGTGATGAGCCGTGGCGTAGTTGGGATTGATCTCGATCGCGCGCCGGTGCTGGCCTTCCGCGACGGCCCAGTCAAAGTCATGACAAGCGGTCGCGAAGCCGAGCGCGCTGTATGCTTCGGCGGAAGTCGAATCGAGCTCGACGGCTTTCGCCGCGTTCTGTTTAGCAGCAGCCGACGTTTCTGCGAATGGGCGAATGCCGAAGACGCCGAGCCAGTTGTAGTAATCGGCGATGCCTGTGTAAGCGAGCGCGTAATCCGGATCGAGCTTGATCGCTTTCTTGAAACTCTCGAGCGCCTTCGCGAGGCCGACTTCCGTGTAAGAGCTCCAGTAATAACGGCCGCGCAGGTATGCCTCGAAAGCTTCAGAACTGTCAGTGCCGCGTTTTGATAACTGGCGCTTCTCGTCGCCGGTGAGCTGCGGCAATAACGCTGACGCGACTTTCTCGGAAATCGAGTCTTCGATCTGAAGAACGTCGACTGACTCTTCGTCAAACTGTTCGGCCCAATGCGTTTGACCGTCGCTGATGCTCAGCAGTTGAGCCGTCACGCGAATGCGATTGCCGACACGACGCAGGCTGCCGTCGATCACGTAATCGATCCCGAGATCGCGTCCGGCGATCAAGGGATCGATCGCGGCGCCGTGATAACGCAGCACGCTGCTCGTCGGTCTGACGACGAGACGCTGGACGTTGCTGAGTCGCGTGATTAGCGCGTCAGTAAGTCCGATACCGAGATACTCGTCACCGGTGTTTTCTCCCGGCGGACTCAGAATGCGGAAGGGAAGTACGGCGATCGATTCCTGGTCCTCACGCAATTGTCCGGCAATCGTCGGGAGCGCAGCCAGACGGTGGTCCAACTTGCGCAACAGATCGTTGAAACGTGGGTGACCGTGAAGCGGATCGAGCTCGGGATCGACGCCCGACCAAAGCACTTTTGCGTCGCCCGACTCGTAAGCGCGCTCGAGCAGATCGAGTGCTTCTTCGGGACGATCGAGTTGGCACGTTACGAGCGCGAGATGATACGGCGAAACGTAACGTCGCTCGGCCAGCAGGTGCATGTCATTCAGTACTGACTGCGCCTTCTCGAGATCTCCGGCGGCTGCGTAAGCACTGCCGAGCCGTCCGAGCGTGTGCGAAGCTTTCCCCATCAACTCAACGCAACGTTCAGCCGCTTCAACCGCCTCAGCATGGCGACTCAAACGACTCAACACGAAACTCGAGCCGTAGAGCGCCATTAAATTTCGTGGCTCGTTTTCGAGTGTCGCACTCGCAAAACGATAAGCCTCGTCAAACCGGCGTGCGTGATACGAACACCAAATCACTGCAAAACGAGAAATGACTGCGAGCGGATCGAGATCGCGACCGGTGTGTGCTTCGCGAAGTGACTCACTGAACCGTCCCTCCATCGCGAGTTGCAACGAATACCAAACACGCGCCGGTGCGTAGTTTGGATCGAGCTCGATCGCGCGTACGAGATGATGTTCCGCACTGCTCCACGCGAAGTCACGACAAAGGATCGCTTGTCCGAGCGCAACGTGACCTTCCGCCAGATTCGTATCGATCTCAACCGCGGTTGACGCCGCTTCGTAAGCCGCTGCCGAACACTCGGCAAACGGCATCACACTGAACACGCCGAGCCAGTTGTGATAGTTGGCGACGCCGGCATGTGCGAGCGCGTACTTCGGATCGAGCGCGATGGCCTGCTGGTAACAGACGATCGCGCGCGCGAAACCTTCTTCAGTAAACGTGTTCCAGTAAAAACGTCCACGCAGGTAAGCTTCGTGCGCCTGCGGATTGTCGGTGCCGCGCTTGGCGAGTCGCAGGCGCTGGTCCACAGTCAAATGCGGCACGATCGCTTCGGCGACGTGTGATGAGATGACGTCTTCGAGGTTGAGAACGTCTGTAAACTGCTCGTCAAACTGTCCGGCCCAAGCGGTCGTCTCGTCGCGAACGTTGAGTAACTGAATCGTCACGCGAATACGTTCCGCCGTGCGCCTGATTCTGCCGTCCAGAACAAACTCGACGCCGAGCTCGCGACCTGCGCGCAGTGGATCGGCGTCAGCGCCGTAGCGAAGCACGCTGCTCGTTGGTCTGACTGCAAAACTGCGAATCGCGCTGAGACGCGTGATGAGTGCGTCGGCGAGTCCCGTGCCGAGATAGTCCGGACCAGTATCAGGCTGGTTGATGTCGAGGATCTTCATCGGCAAGACGGCCAGAGAGTTTTCCGTCGCGTCAGGTCGGAGTGAGCCACTGCCGTGCGGTGGATCAGGCAAGTCGAGAATCGGACGGCCTTCGAGATAGCGTGTGATGTCGTCGCGCAGGTCTGCGGCGGTCTGGTAGCGCCACTCGGGTTCCTTGCGCAGCGCCTGCATCACGATGTTGTCGAGATCGCCGGAGAGCGCGCGACGCAGTGATTCGAGCGTGGCGCCACGCGAGGTGTAGAGACGCTTGAGCGTTGTGTCGTCGCCGGCGCCGGTATTGAGACTCGGCAACAGATCTTCGGTGCGCGTGATGATGATGCTCGGTGGCGCCGGTGCTTCTTCACAAATGACACGCGCGATCTCATGCGGGGCTCGATTAACGAGACGATAAGGTCTGTGACCGGTTAACAATTCGTACAGCAACACGCCGAGTGAATAGACGTCGGTGGTTGGTGTCGTAGGTGCACCCTGCACTTGTTCCGGCGACGCGTACTCAGGCGTCATCAGGCGCATCGCGGTCGCAGTCGGATCGTGTGTGATGTCGCCGGCGAGTTGCGGATTGAGCAACTTCGCGATACCGAAGTCGAGTAGTTTAACTGTGCCTTCCGACGTCACGAGCACATTCGAAGGTTTGATATCGCGGTGAACGACTTGTTTCTGGTGCGCGTAATGAACTGCATCACAGATGGCGCGAAATAGTTTTAGTCGCTCGGTGATGTTCAGCTTGTTGTTGTCGCAATAACTGTAAAGTGGCTGCCCCTCGATGTACTCCATCACGAAGTAGGGCAGACCGTCTTCAGTTGTTCCTCCGTCAAGAAGTCCGGCGATGTGTGGGTGGTCTAAGGCGGCGAGTATCTGTCGTTCTTTGCGGAAGCGGCGCAGGACGAAGTCTGTGTCCATGCCGCGTTTGACGAGTTTGATGGCCGCGCGCTTGTTGAACTCGTTATCGGCGCGCGACGCTTCGTAGACGGCGCCCATGCCGCCGCGCCCGATTTCACGCTCGATGCGATAAGAGCCGAGGCGCCGCCCGAGCATCGGGTCTTTCTCTTCGACGAACGACTCGAGGACGCTCATCTCGGTGTTTCCGTAGACGGGCTCTTCCAAAAGTTCTCCGGCGCTGTCGTACTGTGAGAGCAGCGACTCAACGTCGCGCTTGAGTTCGGAGTCTTCCTTGCACACGTCTAACACGTAGCGGTTTCGATCTTCGGGAGAAAGATCGAGCGCTGCCTGGAAGATTTCTTCAACTTGTCGCCAGCGTTCGGGGGTCATTCGGGTTCTTCTCTGTGCACCCTCTGTGTTCTCTGTGTCTCAGTGGTCGATCCACCACCGAGACACAGAGAACACAGAGATTGCACAGAGGTTATTCTAGTTGCCTTGCTGGATTGGACTTAATGCGTGCATCAACTATTTCTTTGCATTTCTCCATGAAGCCATGCTTTGGCTAGCCGCCAGTGACGTTTGATGGTTGTAGGGGTGACACCCATCACGTCCGCTGTCTCTTCAATGGAGAGCCCGCCGAAGTAACGTAATTCAACCATGCGTGCCTTTTGGGCGTCGAATGTCGCCAGTGTTTTGAGCGCGTCGTCCAGCGCAATCAGTTCCGCGCTTCGTTCAACTGCTCGATCGATGTTTTCGTCCAGAGAGAGTTTTTGAAAATCCTGGCCACGCTTTTCCGCATTGTGCTTGCGCGCATGATCGACCAGCAGGCGACGCATTATCTGTGCAGCCACTCCGAAAAAATGAGCGCGGTTTTGCCAGTTCACCCGCGACTGGTCTATGAGTCGTAAATACGCCTCATGAACGAGTGCGGTCGGCTGGAGTGTGTGATCGGGACGTTCCCGTCGCAGATAATTCGCTGCCAGCTTACGCAGTTCATCGTAGATGACGGGTAGCA
This sequence comes from Pyrinomonadaceae bacterium, assembly GCA_035251975.1. GTDB lineage: Bacteria > Acidobacteriota > Blastocatellia > Pyrinomonadales > Pyrinomonadaceae > PSRF01. The sequence goes on from DATFDT010000156.1 coordinate 12,498, forward strand.
AAAGATCAACCGCGGCCCGATCGCCGTTTGAGAGCTCGATCAGTAGACGGGTTACGTTGTCTGAGGGATGCTCACTCAATCGTTAACTCTCCGTAATCGAAGACTTAGAGGCCCATTAGTATAACAGAACCGGGCGCGGTAGCGCCGGGTCGGCGACATCCTCTGACGCCGTGGATGGATGGCATACCCGGCGCTACCGCGCTCGGTTCTGTATCTCCTCGATGGACCGATTCGGGTTTGGTTTGCGCGTTAGTGGATGAACAGGAATTTGGGAGACTTTGCGAGGTAAACATCATGCAGGCCGTAGCGGGAAAAATTAGCACTTTTGTTACACGGGTTTTTGGTTGCTGGCACGGGGAGCTGAGCCGTCCGTTTTCGCGCGGGGGGCGCGCGTATCGGAAATGTTTGAGCTGTGGTGCGCAGCGCCAGTTTAATCTCGGCAACTGGGAAATGCAGGGTAAGTTTTTTTACACTAATTAACGAGCCGCGTCATTTGGGTAAACTTTTTACTCTTGTCGGTGTAGATATAACTATCGCGGGCCTTAATGACCAGATCCGATTCAGTAGTCCTCACCTTTATCTGCCTTCTTTCCCCATCTTTCCCCGGTGTTGACGGGTAATATCCGAGGCTGTACTGCCGCCCGAGCTCTTCAGCGATCCACGTAAAGGCCTGGGCGATTCCAAATTGCGAATCGCCACTGTAGAAACGACCGCCAGTCTGGTTTGAGAGCGCGTGCAGGTACGCGACGGCGCGCCGGTAGTCGCCGGGTGACGAACCGGGAATTGTTGAGCCGGGAATGCCGGGAGTCGGGATGGGAATGCCGAAAATCGTGCCGCGCCCGCCGGTGCCACGGCCCATGCCGCCGCTGCCCATTCCGGATGTATCGTAGTCAACTGAATAAATAGGAGCGTCTGATTCTTCAGCAAGACGGATCGTGCTGTCGTACGAAGCGCGATGGCTCGTGGTGTCCACACCGTCAGTAAACAGGACAACTGCCTTACGACCTGCGATAGTTTTGAGTTGTTTCCGCAGAATGTCGTCGACTGCGTCGTAGAGCCGCGTGCCGCCGCCGGTGCGCGTGCGACGGATCGCCTTCTCGATCACGTCTCGATCGGTGGTCGCTTTGCATTGCACCTGGATGCGATCGTCAAATGACATTACCATCACGCTGTCCGTTGGTTTCAGTTTTCCGACGAACTTGATCGCAGCGTCCTGGATGTCGTCGAGGCGCATTTGTGTCGAGCCGCTGGTGTCGATCAGCAGGACGACGCTGAATGGTGAATCGGTGGTGGCGAAGTAAGCGATCTTCTGGTCGACGCCGTTTTCCGCGAGTCGAAACTGATCTTTGCGAAGTTGCGGCACGTAGCGGCCGTTTCGATCCAAAACGCTAACTGGAACCATGACTAAGGCGGTGTCGAATCGAATCACGTCACCTTCGACAGTCTCGCCGGCGGGGTTAATCTTTGATTCGGTTAAACCGTCGTCGTCGGTTTTGGTCGGTTCGGTTTTTGGTTTCGGTTCCATCTTCCGACCTGACTGTGCATACAGACCGAAAGAGACACTCAAAAGCAGAATCAGCGCGAGTCCTGTTTTATACATACGGATTCCTGGTTTGGAGCGAGCTGCGTTTCGGGAGAGTGGTGTAGCCGATAGATGCAGTTCTGGCGGTTAGGGTTGGAAACTCTGCGTAACCTCTGCGTCCTCTGCGCCTCTGCGGTAAGCCGGCCCTTTTAACCGCAAAGACGCAGAGGACGCTGAGGTTACGCGGAGAGAACTTCTTTGCTTCTTTGCACCCTGGCGGGATATATTGCCGCGCAATTATGACCGCACAAACTGAACTCGACCCAAAACTTCGCGACACGGCTTTCATCGGACACCCAAAAGGCCTCGGCCCGCTCTTCTTCACCGAGCTTTGGGAGCGCTTCAGCTACTACGGAATGCGCGCCATCCTTGTCCTTTATATGGTTGCGCCTCCCGCGCAGGGCGGTCTGGGTTTCGACGTAAAGCGCGCCGCCTCGATCTACGGTTGGTACACGATGTCCGTTTATATAACCGCCTTGCCCGGCGGACTCGCCGCTGACTACTTGCTCGGCGCGCGTCTGGCCGTCTTTCTCGGTGGGCTCGTCATCGCTGCCGGCCACTTCTCGATGGTCTTTCACTCGATGACGTCATTTTATCTCGGCATGGTGCTCATCGCCGTCGGCACTGGTCTGCTGAAACCAAACATCAGCGCGATGGTCGGCGGTCTGTACGGCGACAACGATCCGCGTCGCGATAGCGGATTCTCGATCTTTTACATGGGCATCAATATCGGCGCGGTGCTGGCGCCGCTCGTCTGTGGTTACCTCGCGCAGAGTAAAAGCTTCCAACAAACCCTCTTAAACAACGGCTTCGATCCCAACACGAGTTGGCATTGGGGCTTCGGCGCTGCGGGCGTCGGGATGCTTTTCGGCCTCGTGATCTTTTTGCTTTTCGGAAGCTGGCTCTCGCATGTGGGCAGCCGGACAAAGAAAAAGACAGTCGAGAAAGCAAGCGACGTCGCGGCGAGTGCGCCGTTAACATCGTCTGACTGGAAACGCATCGCGGCGATCGTGATCTTTTTTGCGTTTACGATCCTGTTCTGGGGCGCGTACGAGCAGAAGGGCGCGAGTCTCAATCTGTTTGCGAAGGAACTGGTGCGTACGGAAGTTTTCGGCGTCGCCTTCCCGTCGAGCTACTTGCAATCGTGTACGCCGTTCTTTGTCATCCTGCTGGTGCCGGTGTTCGCCGCTTTGTGGGTGAAGCTGGGCGACCGGCAACCGTCGAGTCCGGTCAAGTTTACGCTTGGACTATTGTTTATCGGTGCTGCTTATCTATTGATGATTCCTGCGTGTATGTTGACGGCGAGCGGGAAGATCAGTCCGCTGTGGCTGGTTGGTCTTTACTTCCTCGAGGTTTGCGGTGAGATGTGTTTGAGTCCGGTGGGACTCAGTACGGTGACGAAACTCGCGCCGGTGAAGCTCGTCGGGATCATGATGGGCGTTTGGTTTCTGGCGTCGTCGTTTGGAAGCAAGCTGGCGGGTTACTTGTCAGGGTTCTACGTCTCGAATAATTCGTGGCAGCTCGTGAAGTTGTACGGTGGTATCGCGGCAGGATTGTTGGTCGCGGCTGTGATCCTGGCGTTGCTGACGCCAACCGTGAAACGATTGATGGGCAAGGTTAGTTA
>DATFDT010000157.1:0-11100 GCA_035251975.1 Pyrinomonadaceae bacterium
AATCCAAGCAACAGCGGGGGCAAGCCCCTCTTCCTGACTTGTTCTTAACTGAGCGATCCGGTCACGTCACCGGCTGCGCCCAGGAAACGTATCTTCATTACTCCTCACAACTTCCACCTAACTGTAGGGATGGCCCTCCGTGGCCACCCCTACAGTTAGGTCAGAACGGCCAGCGCCACTCGGTTACTTCCGGCTTGTCGATGCCATATTCATGCGCGTACCGGCGACACTCGATCTGAATGTTCCTGAACTTTTCCTTGGCATGCGCGCCGATCGTTTGCAGCTTCGGAACGCGATCGATGACGTCGATAGCGAGCGTGTATCGATCGATTTCATTTTCAATCGCAAGCTCCATCGGCGTGTTGATGTTGCCGCGCTCCTTGTAGCCGCGCACGTGAAGATTTTTGTGATTGGTCCGGTTGTAGGAAAGTCGATGAATCAACCACGGATAACCGTGGAAGTTAAAAACGATCGGCTTGTCGATGGTAAACAGGCTGTCGAAATCGCGATCGCTCAAGCCGTGTGGATGCTCGCGATCGGTTTGCATCTTGAACAAGTCGATCACGTTGATAAAACGAATCTTTAAATCGTGAAACTCGTTACGTAGCAACGCCGTAGCCGCAAGCGCTTCCTGAGTCGGAATATCACCGGCGCACCCAATCACGACATCTGGCTCCTGTCCTTGATCGTTGCTCGCCTTTGGCCAGATGCTGATGCCCTTGGTGGCATGCGTCATTGCAGTGTCGATATCCAGATACTGCAAGTGCATCTGCTTATCGCTCACGATCACATTGATGTAGTTTTCACTGCGCAGACAGTGATCGGCGACCGACAGCAGGCTGTTGACGTCCGGCGGCAGGTAGATACGCGTGACTGCGGCGCGCTTGTTTACAACTACATCAAGAAATCCCGGATCCTGATGAGTAAAACCGTTGTGATCCTGTCGCCAGACAGTTGAAGTGATCAGAAGATTGAGTGAAGCAATGTTGCGGCGCCATGAAAGCTCATTACAGATCGACAGCCATTTCGCATGCTGATTGAACATCGAATCAATCACATGCGCGAACGCTTCATACGTCGAAAAGAAACCGTGCCGTCCGGTCAACAAATATCCTTCCAACATGCCTTCGAGTGTGTGCTCGCTCAACATTTCGATGACACGGCCATCAGGCGACAATTCACCGCCATCGCTGTCTTCAGGAAAGTATTCCTCAATCCAAAACTTCTTACTCGCCTCGTAAATCGCATCCAGCTTGTTTGACGTGTTTTCATCCGGACTGAAGACTCTGAACTTGTCCATATTCAACTTCATCACGTCGCGCAGAAACTTGCCGAGAATTTTGGTGTTTTCCAGTTCGACCTGCGCAGGCTTATCAAACTTAGCAGCGTACGTCCTGAAGTCGGGCAGACGCAGGTTTTTCTTTAACTCGCCTCCGTTGGCATGTGGATTCGAGCCCATGCGACATTTTCCGGTCGGCGTCAACTCGCGCAACTCGGAAATAAGAACACCGTTCGCATCGAAGAGCTCTTCAGGTTTGTAACTGCGCATCCAGTCTTCGAGCAGCTTGAGATGCGCCGCATTCTTCTTCACGCCGGAAAGCGGCACCTGGTGCGAGCGCCACAAGCCTTCCACTTTGTGGCCGTCGACTTCGGAAGGCGCCGTCCAACCTTTCGGTGAGCGAAGCACGATCATGGGCCAGCGAGGTCGTTCTGCAGCTTCATCCCGGAAACTGCGAATAGTTTTGACGCAGTGGTCCAATGTGGTGGCCATCGCCTGGTGCATCGACGCTGCGTCAGATCCTTCGACAAAGAGCGGCGTGTAACCGTAGCCCTTGAACAGATCTTCCAGCTCCTGGTGAGTGATGCGTGCGAGCAGCGTGGGATTGTTGATCTTGTAACCGTTGAGATTGAGGATCGGGAGTACTGCGCCGTCTCGTTTCGGATTGAGAAATTTGTTGATGTGCCACGAGGTTGCGAGTGGACCAGTTTCGGCCTCGCCGTCACCAACCACCGCTGCAACGATCAGATCAGGGTTATCGAAAGCCGCGCCACACGCGTGCGACAGTACATAACCGAGTTCCCCGCCCTCATGTATCGATCCCGGAGTTTCGGGTGTGCAATGACTGCCGATGCCGCCGGGAAAGGAGAATTCCTTGAAGAAGTGAAGCAAACCTTCCTCGTCCTGACTCTTATCCGGATAAACCTCAGAATACGAGCCTTCCAGATAAACGGGCCCCAGAACTCCGGGCGCACCGTGCCCGGGCCCGGCCATGTAAATCATGTCCAGGTCAAAAGATTTAATGACGCGATTCAGATGCGTATATATAAAGGACAGCGCCGGGCTCGAGCCCCAATGACCCAGCAGACGGTTCTTGATATGGTCTGGTTTCAGCGGTTCGCGAAGTAGCGGGTTGCCCTGAAGATAGATCATTCCGAGGGCAAGATAATTGCAGGCACGCCAAAACGCGTGCATCTTGCGCGCCTCAGCGTCGCTCAGCGGCGCGCCCTGAATCGTGGCGCGCGCAACTCCATAAGCACTTAGGTCATTCACGACTGATCTACTCGCGATCATGAATTATACCTCTTGGGGGAGAAGGGGGTGAGGCCCTACTTGAAAAGATCAATGAATCACAATACCAATGCCGAGGCGCAGGTTATCCTGTCGCGTGCCTGGTATCACAAACGGTGTCCCGACTGTTTGAAACGGAGTCGGCGCGAGAACGATCCCTGTCTGCTGATCGCCACGCTTGATGATGTTCCAGTCGATTTGCACAACTCGTATATCGAACCTGTCGTTCAGCTTGAGATCGAGACCGCCGCCGAAGGCCATCGCAAAGCTCGTCTCGTTCGTGTGGAAGTCGCTGATGCCGAAGAGCGCCGGCAGTTGCGGGCTATCGACGTCGAGTTTCTGAACGGCCACGCCGAACAATGCATGACCAAAAGGCTTGAATGTTGGTCCATCGTTGGAATTATTCTTCACCTGTATGCCGCCGAGAAAGTTCTGCACAGTTGAATCAACTGTGCCGCTCCCCAACGGGCGTGAAAAATTGTCTTCGCGAAGATGGAGCGAATAGTCGAATTTAGCCCCGACGTACTTGTGAAAGTTCGCGCCGAATGCGAGGTTGAAGCCACGCAAGGTTTGTCTATCGCCAAGGACGTCGTCGACCGCGGGGCTCCCCGTATCACCCGCGAGGTTGTCGTAGAACAGGGCCGAATACCCTCCGAAGAATTCGTATTTCTTGTAATCATCCTGGCCGAAAGCCGTAATCGTTGAGAGTAAAACCAGAGCTGCGAGCACCGCCAAACGCTTCATAAACCTTGTTCCTTTCATTCGCTATTGGTCGGGTGTCAGCAGTCTATTGGTGGGCCAGCAGGCAGAAAACTGTCAGTATTGACAGGTGAGCGATGGTTGGAAACAACTGTAGGGGCGGCCCTCCGTGGCCGCCCGTTCCACAGCAACACCGTCTGTACCGAAGAACGGGTGGCCACGGAGGGCCACCCCTACAGTTGTATCCGAGTTTCTTGACTCAACCCGAGAGTTGTGGCATCAGGTAGAACATGAGGGCGATGATGGCGTAGACGGTGATCAGTTGCACGCCTTTGAACCAGTTCGACTGCCCGTCACCACTCACCATCGATCCGATCGCCACCGCGATGAACAACGAGCCGAGCTCCGCACGACCGAATGCGAGCTCCAACGGTTGCGGCGCGACGAAGTAACTCGCCAGCACCAGTATCGGCGCAACAAACAACGCGATCTGTATACAACTTCCCGACGCAATTCCGACTGACAGATCCATCTTGTTCTTGCGCGCCATCGCTATCGCGGATCCACTTTCCGCAGCGCCGCCGACAATTGCGACGAATACGATACCGATGAACAACTGCGACATCCCCAATGCCTTGCCAGTCTCTTCTGCGGCGCCGACAAGAATCTCACTCATCCACGCCGCCAGCACTGACGCCGCGAGCAAAGTGATCACAGCACGTGCCACCGACCACTGCTCTTCGTGATGCGCTTCATGTCCGGTATCAACACTCGCAAAAGACGCCGTATGTGTTCGCAGTGAAAACAGGATGTACAACGCATAAGCAACCAGCAACAATATCGCGATTCCGATGTTGAGCAGTTGTTCCTGGCGTATCACCTCGTTTGGTCCAAACACACGGCTAAACGCGCTGGGCACAGTCATGCTAACGGCCGCCAGAAACATCATCGTGCTGTACGCGCGCGCGGCTGTCTGATTGAAACGCTGTTCGTGATAGCGAAGACCGCCGAGTAAAAACGAAACGCCAAGCGCGAGCATCAGATTGGCCAGGATTGCTCCAACGAGCGACGCGCGCACCATCTCGAGTAAGCCCGCCTTCAACGCCACGAACGCGATGATCAATTCCGGCGCGTTGCCGAACGTCGCATTCAACAGTCCACCGACCGCATCACCGGTGCGATGGGCAAGCTGCTCAGTAGCGCCTACAATTTGGGCAGCAATCGGAACAATCGCCACCGCCGCCATGAAGAACAACACAGGCGCAGAGACATGGGCCACATGCTCAAGAGCGATGGTAATCGGGATGAACAGCAACAACCAGTTCATCGGACTACGCACAAAACTACCGAGCGGCGTTCGCGGCGAGCCAACGTCGTGCAACTCAACAACTGCATGATCCGCTGTAGCCATATCAATCTCCCCTCACTTCTTCTCTGTGCAACCTCTGTGTTCTCTGTGCCTCTGTAGTAAAAGAGAAACCACAGAGACACAGAGGTTGCACAGAGAACTAAAATCCGTAAACAATCGGCGCCAAAACCAGCACGACAATTCCAACAATCAACGTCAATGGAATCCCGACTCTGGCAAAATCAGAAAAGACATAACCACCCGGTTTCTGGACCATCAGATTAGTTTGAAAACCGGCCGGATTAATGAACGCGGACGAAGCGCCGCTCATCAGGATCATCGCAAACGGAAGAAAACTGACACCGAGACTCGTCGCCAGCGACACCGCCACCGAAAACATCAGCACCGCCGCTGCGACATTCGTGATCACATTCGTCAGCAGAACGGTGCCGATATAAACCGCCGTCAACGCCATCATCGGACTACGCCCACCAATGACTGCGAATAACTCCGCAGTCCTGGTCGCGAGCCCACTTCCGGTGATTGCCGACTCCAATCCGACCGCCGCGCCCAGCACGACGATCGTTTGCCAATCAACGCTTTGCCATAAACGATCGATCGTCAAACAGCCCGTCAACAACATCGCCATCGCTGCCAACAGTGCGGCGTTGAGCATGCTGGTGAGTCCAGTGGCCGCGAGGACAACCATCCCGACCGTAATCATGATCGCGACGAGGGCGCGATCGATTCGCTGCACGCGAAATCCTTCGAGCCTTTTAGTCAGAATAAAATCTGACTCGCGCCGGTTCTCATAAAAGAACGCATCGTCAACTTCCACGACACCGGCATCACCTGCCTCGAGACGGAAATCAGCAAGCGGCTCACGAGGCGCCTGACCATGACGCGAAACTCCGACCAGCATCAGTTCATAAGGACTATCAGGAAGCGGAAGATCGCCGACTTTGTGTCCGATCGCCGGTGATCGCGCAGACAACACGACCTCGACCAGTTGATGCTCGTGTCGACGGCTCGACATCTTCGTCGCATAAGCCGGAACCAGGCCGATCGTGGTCCATAATCCCGGCAGGACGTCTGCTGGTGTAGAAAAAGCGAGTAAGTCGCCGGTTTCAAGCCTCGTGGTCGCGTTTGGTTTTAAAGTCGTGCCATTCCGGCTAAGCGATTCAAGCGTAAAACCGACGGGATGGGCCAGCCCCGCCTGCTCGAGAGTTTTATCCTTCAGCTTTGAATCTTCGATCAGGAACTCACTGCGAAAGGAACGTTTCTCAACGCCGGCTTGAGTCGCAGTTTTTTCTTTTAATAATCGAGAGCCAAGCAACATCATGTAAGCAACGCCTGCAATCGCCGCGGGTATACCAATCAAGGCGGGATCGAAAAATCCAATCGGCTTGCTCGCCGGCAATTCACCCTTAAGCACTGCGTCTGAAACCAACCCCGCGATAATCAGATTCACGGCCGTTCCAATCAGAGTGATCGTGCCGCCCAGAAGCGCGATATAACTCAGTCCCATGAACAGTTTTGCACCCGATAGACCAGTTCGACGCGTAACGTCACGCACCGCCGGAATCATCATCGCGACGAGGGGCGTGTTATAGAGAAACGCGCTGACGATTGAAATAGGAACGAAGATCCTGAATTGCGCGGTGATTATCGATCTCGGCAACCCGATCATCCGTTCAGACAAAAGCGAGATGGCGCCGGTCGCATACATGCCGGCTGCGACTGGGTAGAGCGCAGCGACTGTGATCACTCCAGTGTTGCTATAACCCTTGAGCAAGGCCGCGGGTGATGCGAGCTGCAACGTCATCGCGACTGTTATCGTCCCGATAAACACTAACCAGATCGGCAGTTTGTTCCACACTAAGAGAACAAACATCGCGATCAAAAGGGCTAGTGTGATCCAGGCAGCGGCTGTCATTTTCTGTGCAATTCGACAGAATCGTATCCGCCGTTTGACGTGATTGTTACTGGCAATTCTGACAGTACTGACGGGGTTGAGAGGGTGTTTCAATAGAAGGTCATGAACGACACAATTGGACCGGGGTTTTCCCTAATCAAAAGCGTGCTGCACCCTACTGATTTTTCAGAGGCCAGCCTTGTTGCTTTCAATCACGCGCTCAGAGTTGCGATGTTGTCGCAATCAAAATTTACGCTGCTCCATGTTGCGCACAATCGGCCTTCGAAGTGGTCTGACTTTCCGGGAATACGCGAGACGCTCGAGCGTTGGGGAATGTTACCGCAGGGCAGTCCGAGATCTGCCGTGGGCGAGCTTGGGATCGAAGCGAGTAAGGTAGTGGCCAGCGAGGATGAGCCGGTTGACGCGGTGATGCGTTATTTAGCGGAGCATCCGGCTGATTTGATCGTGCTGGCGACGAGTCAACGTGACGGGAAGGTTCGCTGGCTCGGCAAGTCTGTCGCGGAGCCGGTCGCGCGCAAGACCGGGGAGATGACGCTCTTGATTCCGGGTGATGTTGAGGGATTTGTATCGGGCCGCGACGGGTCAGTGAATTTAACGAAGGTTCTTGTTCCGGTAGCTGAGACGCCTAATCCGCAGGCGGCAGTGAACATGGCTGCGCGCATAGTCCGAAAACTAAACGCTCCGCAAGGAGCCTTCATCCTTATGCACGTGGGCACGGCTAATACGATGCCGGCGTGTCGTTATCCTGAGATACCAGGTTGGACGTGGGATAAAGAATTGCGATCGGGCGAGGTCATCGGCAGCATTGTGAACGCCGCGAAAGAGCACAAAGTCGGTTTGATTGTTATGGCGACTGACGGGCGCAACGGCTTCCTCGACGGTATTCGTGGTAGTCACAGCGAAAGAGTTCTCCGTCATGGCGCCGCCCCCTTGCTCACCGTCCCCATCGGCTCAACCATCTCCCGCTATCTTGCTTAGCTACGAATAGATCACAAAGGCACAAAATTGACTTTTGCCTTTTGCGGTCCTGTTTGTGCCTTTGTGATCACTTCACCACGAACTTGCTCAACAACAACGCAATGACGATCGTTGAGAAGATGGTGACCAGTCCCGGCAACATAAAACTGTGATTGAGCAGATACTTTCCAATCTTCGTCGTTCCGGTCTGATCGAAAGAAACAGCAGCCAGCAACGTGCCGTACGTGGGCAGGAAAAAGATTCCGTTAGCGGCGGGATACAAGGCAGCGAGTGTCCACGCCGGCACTTTCAACGCGACGCCCACCGGCATCAGTATCGCGACGGTTGCAGCCTGGCTGAAGAGCATTGTTGAAAGTACAAACATTCCGATCGCAAACGTCCACGGGTACACCTGCAACAGACTTTCGATACCGCCGACGATGTAACCGCGATTGCCTTCGAAGAAAGACGAGCCGAGCCACGAGATGCCGAGTATGCAGATGATCGCGGTGATGCCGCTGCGCATGATCGTTCCCTTTAGCGCAGCTTCAGGTGAGGCCTTGAAGACGACGAGAATCAGTCCGGCGATCGCGATCATCACGATCATGATCGCCATGCCCATGTTGACTTGATCCATATCGCCGCCCGCAACTTCGTATGCTGGTCGTAAGTTTGGAAAAATCCCGATCAAGACAACTGCGACGATGCCAAGCAGGAAAAGCAACATCGAGCCGCGCGCGCGATTGAGGTTCTTTTCCTCCACCGGCGCCTGTTGTTGCGGCGGCTTTACTTCACCAGTCTCGATCCGTTTCTGGTACTCCGGGTCGGCGTCGAGGTTCTTTCCACGCCACGCAACTGATAACGATCCGATCACGACGCCGAGAAACGTTGATGGGATCGTGATCGCGAGCAGGCGCGGGAGCGAGATTCCCTGTATCAGTAAGAACCCGAGCATGGCGACGGTCGCTGCGGAGATCGGAGACGCGATCACGCCCTGGAAACCCGCGATCACGCTGATCGAGAGTGGACGCTCCGGTCTGATCTTTCCGTTGCGCGCGACTTCAGCGATCACGGGCAGCAGCGCGTAGATGACGTGCGCTGTTCCGGATGCAAAGACCAGCAGGTACGTCACGATCGGGGCCACGAACGTGATGTACTGTGGCCGTTTGCGCATGACCTTTTCTGCGACTGAAACGAGATAATCGAGACCGCCGGCGGCCTGCATTGTCGCGAGGGCAGTGATGACGGCGATGATCATTCCCAAAACGGATCCCGGAGGACCACCGGGAGGCAGTCCGAAGAAGAAGACAAAGACGAGCAATCCGATTCCCGCCACCGTGCCGAGTGCGATTCCACCAATACGCGCACCAATAACGATGCAGGACAAGAGAATTATCAACTCGATCCAGATCATAGCGGTTGATCTCTGTGCAACCTCTGTTTTCTCTGTGTCTCTGTAAAAGAGAAACCACAGAGACACAGAAAACACAGAGGTTGCACAGAGAAAAATCTCAATACGTAGTGAATAAATTCTGCAGCTCGGCGTTGGAGCGCTGCTTTAACAACGCCAACGACAAGAGCAGTCGCGCCTTTTGCGGGTTGAGCTCGTCGGAGGCGACGAATCCCATTTCATCGTCGTTGACTTCCACGTTTCGACCGACCGAGCCCGTCGCAACACGACTGCTCCTCACCACCACGACGCCTTTTTTAGCAGCCCTCGCCGCCGCCTCGAGCGACGCTTTGTTCATGTTGCCATTGCCAACACCAGCAATAACGATCCCTTTCGCGCCATTCGCAACTGAAGCATCGATCAGGTCTGCAGGCATGTCAGCGCATGCGAAGATGATGTCCACGCGCGGAAGTTTGTTGACGTTCGTCACATCAAACTCGCTTGCACTCGTGTGTTTCCATTGCGGCGAGTTGTAGAAGTCGTTCTTGCCGTAAGTCGCAACGCCGACCACGCCACGCAGCGGCGACATGAACGTTTGAATCGCAGTGGTGCTTGTCTTCGTGAGCGAATGAGCCGCGTGAATCCAGTCGTTCATTACTACGAGCACGCCTCGTCCTCGCGCGTTCGGATCGATCGCAACACCGACAGCGTTATACAAGTTCAATGGACCATCAGCGCTGACTGCAGTTGAAGGTCTCATCGAGCCAACCATCACGACGGGCTTGTCTCCCTTCACGACGAGATTCAAAAAGAACGCGGTCTCCTCCATCGTGTCAGTGCCGTGGGTGACGACGATGCCGTCCACATCGGCAACTTTTTGGAGCTCATTTATACGTTTGGCCAGCTTGAGCATGATCTCGAACGACATGTCCTGCGATCCGACATTCGAGATCTGCTCGCCTTTGATGTCGGCCATGTTCGTCAGGCCCGGAACGGCCGCGATCATTGCATCGATCGTTACCGCGCCTGACGTATAAGCCGCCTGCGTGCCACTCGCAGCCGCACCCGCAATCGTGCCACCCGTTGCAAGTATGACGACGTTCGGTTTCTTCTGCGCGAGTGCGTACTGCCAGGCGCTAAGGGTGAGAAGTAATGTTGCTAAGTAAATTCTCTTTTGATAGACCATCGCTTTGCCTCACTATGAAGATCACAAAAAGCACAAAGAGGATCACAAGAGGCACAAAAACTCTTTTTGTGTTTTTTGTGCCTTTTGTGGACTAATAAGCTTTCAATCCAACGGCGTGAAATTGTTTGCAAACACGCTCGACTACCTCCGGCGCGGGTGGCCGTACATCATTGAGCACGTAATCGATCCCGAGTTTCTCCCATTTGTAACGACCCATTTGATGAAAAGGCAGCACGTCGACTCGCTCTACATTACCCAGCTTCGCTGCGAACTCTGCGAGTTGGTTGATATCGCTTTCGTCGTCCGTCAGTCCGGGTACTAACACGTATCGCAACCAGATCTTTTTCCCACGATGTGCCAGACGGCGTGCAAAATCCAATGTTGGACCATTGTCTTTTCCGACCAGGTGTTGATGACGCGCTGGATCCCACGACTTGATATCCAGCAGCACTACGTCAATCTGATCGAGCTCTGCGTCTGACAGTCGCTCACCGAGATATCCGTTCGTGTCGAGCGCCGTGTGTACCCCCATTCCCTTCGCAGCCGCCAGCAGCCGGACAACGAAACGGTCCTGCATCAGCGGCTCGCCACCACTGATCGTCACTCCACCAGACATGATCTTGAGCCCGTGATGATATTTGCGCAGCGCCGCGATTGCGCGCTCGAGTGGAATCGCCAGTCCGTTCATCATGTTCCATGTGTCAGGGTTGTGACAGTACAAGCAACGAAACTGACAACCTGCGGTCCACGCGACGAGGCGAACACCTGGACCATCAACCGCCGAGCCCGTTGTGAACGAGTGCAGGAAGCCGATGTCGCCCGTCTCGAGGGCTTTCTTAACGACTGACTCGGAGACGTTCTTACTCAGCCCTTCACGAAGCTCGAACGGGTTTGTCGTTTCCAGCGGAGTATTTTCCGCCGTCCTCATCTCATTCATCAGTGAATACCTGTTTTTCTCTGTGCAACCTCTGTGTTCTCTGTGCCTCTGTGGTTCGCCGGTTCTTAAGAAAATAAC
>DATFDT010000158.1:0-28769 GCA_035251975.1 Pyrinomonadaceae bacterium
CACAATAACGCATGCTTCGAACAACGGCCGGCCACGGAGGGCCGCCCCTACAGTTGTCTGCTACCGTTCATGCATTGCGCCGAACGGGCCCGTTCAAGACGGCTCTTTAGCGGCGGCTAGCAGCCGATGTTAATCATTTCGTTGTTTGCGCCATTAATCAATGCTTGCCCTTGCGCCTGGGTGAGCATGCCGTTCTTGATGAAAGCTTGCACGTGATTGTTGAAGGCGCCGGAAACTAGCTTTGAAAATTTGTGAGTCATTTGTTTCTCCTATCTGTTGGGTCAGAGGATTCCACACCTCTCCGCATCTCTGGCGGAGCGCCGAGGATTGGCTATGTGCTTCGTTTAGTAAGAAAGAATCTTCCCAAAGCCAGGGTCTTGTGGGACGCAAAGACCGCCAAACGCGTATTCCCCAATCGCGGCTTTTTTGCTACGCTTGCGCCACCCCCCGGCTCCCCCGCAATCATGGTGCGACGATGGGCACGGCTGCCAACATACCACGTACGATTCTTGTCGTTGATGATTTTGACGATACACGCCTGCTGCTGCGCACGTGGCTGGAGCGCAGGGGGTTTCGTGTGGTCGAAGCGGAAAACGGAATTCAGGCAATCAACCAGGCCGAAACTGAAGCCCCCGACCTAATCATCATGGACATTCAGATGCCGGAACTCGACGGCCTCTCTGCTACGCGGCGCATCCGGAAGTCGCTCGACTCAGTGCCGATTCTGGCTGTTTCGGCGTACGGCGCAGACCAGTTTCGCGAACAGGCGCTCGCCGCCGGCTGCAACGAATACGTCTCGACGCCGTTTGAGCCGGTCACGCTCGAAGGGATAATTCGCTCACTGGTCCAGCGTTAAGTATAATCTCACGCATGATTCGAACCCTCTTGGTCACCCTGCTGCTACTCCTGCTGTCCCAATCTGTGTCTGCGCAGTGCACGAAGAAAATGAGCGAACTGCCCGCCGCGCCGGAGCTACTGGGCTTTCGTCTCGGCATGACGAAAGAGCAGATAAAGGCCCGCATCCCACAAACAAAATTTGGCGGCACGGATCATTTTGGTGTGGCAAAGACGACGATCAATCCGTATTTCGATGAGACGATTGATAAGTCGAAGCTTGAAAGCGTGCGCAGCATCTCGCTCGATCTCGTCGACGAGAAGCTCACTTCCATTTGGATCGGTTTCGACGAAACGTTTAAGGTCCACACCGCGGAAGAGTTTGTAAAACTGATCTCGCAATCGCTACAACTCGATGGAAGCTGGTCGTACAAATCCAGAGGGCAGCAATTGCGTTGCGCTGACTTTCAGTTGACCGTGACGACTGTTGCAGGTGGGCCAAGCTTTCGGCTGGTTGACATCGCCGCGGACGATCTCGTCGCTGCACGGAGGCAAGCAAAAGAAGAGCAGGACTCACTCGCTGAGGCGGGCGGCACGACCGAAAGTCCCGAGCCCGTTGAGATCATCGCTGACAGCAAGTCTAAAACTTACTATCCAAACGGCTGCCTGCCGGCAAAGGAGATTGCCAACAAGATAACTTTCAAGACCACCGCGGAAGCAGAAAAGGCCGGCTTCAAAGCAGCGAAGAACTGTCACTGACGGAACGGGCGACCACAGAGGGCCGCCCCTACAGTAACTAAACAGGAGAACACAACCATGTGGAGAGAATTCAAAGAGTTCATCGCTCGGGGAAATGTGATCGACCTGGCAGTTGCAGTAATCATCGGCGCAGCCTTCGGAAAGATCATCACGACGCTCGTCGACAGCATCATCATGCCGCCGATCGGATTGGCCCTCGGCAAAGCAGACTTTTCCAGCCTTTTTATCGACCTGTCCGGACAGCGTCCGTTATCACTCATCGATGCAAAGCAGAAGGGCCTGCCGGTGATTGCGTACGGCGCGCTGATCAACGACCTCATCAACTTTCTGATCATTGCGTTCGTGATATTTTTGATCGTGAAAGCCGTCAATCGCCTGCGTGCTGCTCCGCCACCGCCGCCAAACACGAAAGATTGTCCGCTGTGCCTGACGGCCATTCCGCTGGCCGCGCGTCGCTGCCCGGCGTGTTGTGCGGATCTTGCTTAAGAGTTATTTCTTGCGCAACGGCGCAAGGCGCAACGGTGAATTACGTTGCGCCGTTGCGCCGCTGCGTGAGAAATCTTTCTGTTAGAATCCTACCCATGCGCGAGTGTCCACGTTGTGAAGTTTGCTACGAAGACGACGTAGAGATCTGTCTACAGGATCAGGCGAACACAAAACACACACTGCCCGGCGGGCGACTGCTCGCCTCGAGATACCTGCTGGAAAAACGTCTCGGACGCGGCGCGATGGGCCAGGTCTATCTCGCACGCGACCAAAACCTGCTCACGCGCCAGGTCGCAGTCAAAACCGTCCGGCCTGATATTCTTAACGACGAAGATTTACAGGAGGGTGAAGCCATCGCCCGCTTCGAGCGTGAAGCGCGCGCGGCGGCGTCGATTCGCCATCCCAATGTTGTTGACGTCACCGACTTCGGTAAGAGCGCGGACGGCGTGTTCTTTCTCGTGATGGAATACGTGCAGGGTGAAACTCTCTATCACCTGTTACGACGCGAAGGCACGGTGAATCCGCAAAGAGCGGCGACGATCATGCAGCAAGTGGTTGCGGGAGTCGAAGCAGCGCACGACGCCGGAATTCTGCATCGTGATCTAAAGCCGGCAAACATTTTTCTGATGCAGCAGAAGCGAAAGACCGGCGGTGAAGACGGCTTTGTGAAAGTCGGTGACTTCGGTCTCGCAAAGATCGTTCATGCCGATCGATCCGAAGTCACCTCGGCGAGTGGACCAGCGTCGCAGGGAATCATCGGCACGCCTGAATACATGGCGCCGGAACAGATGCAACCTGAGATGCAGCTCGACGCGCGCGCCGACATCTACGCGCTCGGAACGATTGCGTATCACATGCTCGGCGGGCGACCGCCCTTCACCGGCAATATCACGCAACTGATCGCGCAGAAGTTGACGCAGTTGCC
The DNA here is from genome assembly GCA_035251975.1 of Pyrinomonadaceae bacterium. GTDB lineage: Bacteria > Acidobacteriota > Blastocatellia > Pyrinomonadales > Pyrinomonadaceae > PSRF01. The sequence continues at coordinate 3,005 of DATFDT010000158.1, forward strand.
GCCGGCGCTGTCGAGTATGCGATCCGACATCAGCGATGAAGTCGAAACCTCGATCATGAAGGCGCTGGCGAAAGAGGTTAACGATCGCCCCTCGAGTGCGACTGAGTGGTTTGAGAGTTTTGCAACTGCAGTTTCTGCGCATTCGGAAACAGTCAAACGAAAAGATTCGCGGCTCGTGGTAATGGCGCCGTCGGGATCCGAGGTTTATGTCGACGATGAGCGGTATGGAAGTGTCGGACGTTCGGGTCGCGTGATCTTGACATCGCTGGCGCCGGGACAGCACGTGTTGCGAGTATCGAAGTCAGGTGAGCCTGATGACGAGCGCGTGATCGAGATCCGCAGCGACATCGCGGAACAGATCATCGAAGCGCAACTAAAGATCGGTATCTCGAGTAATCAATTAACACCCTCACGTGGCGGCAGTCTTCAAAGCAAGCACGGCGGACAATCGGCGACGTTGTCGGTCGTGGTGTGTACGAAATGCCAATCACGCTTTGCGGAAGGCGTGAAGTTCTGTGGCCGCTGCGGCAACACGACTTTCCAGCCGGTCTCGGCTGATGTGGATACATCGCCGCTGAGTCCACTCGGAGTCACCTGCCCGCGGTGCCGGCACGAGTATGCTGCGGGCACGAAATTCTGCGGCCGCTGCGGGATTCCGATCGGCGCGGCGACGCTCGACTGGCGCGCGCCGAAGCCGGTCGAGGTGTTTTGCAGCGGGTGCAGCAGCAGTTATCCTGCCGGGACGAAGTTCTGCGGGCGGTGCGGAACGCCGATTAGAGCTTGAGCGCGCGTCACCTTTCCGATAATCTTTCCGACTGTTTTCTCTGTGCTGCCTCTGTCTTCTCTGTGTCTCTGTGGTTTTTAGGACCATTAACCACAGAGACACAGAGAGCACAGAGATTGCACAGAGAAGAAACCATCAAAGATGAAGCGCTGCCCCACTTGTAACCGCACGTACACCGATACGTCCCTGAACTATTGTTTGGAGGACGGAACTCCGCTAACCGCCGACGCGCCGCCAGTCGATCCGAATGCGACGATTCGCTATCCGGCGGGGAGGGACACTGCCGAGCCTCCGCCAACCGAGATCTATCGTCCGCCGCAGCCGGTCGTCAGCCCGAGGCCCACGACACCTCCACCGCCGCCGCCGCCAGCACCACAGTGGACACCGCCACCAACTGGCGCACCACCACCACGCAAGAAATCCAACGCCGTCTGGTGGATACTCGGCGGACTGGCTGCGCTACTCGTCATCGGCGTCGGTCTCGTCGTGATGATCATCGCGCTCGCGAGTCTTGGCTCGAACGGCAACACAAATAACCTTAACGCCAACACGCGTAATGAAAACCGCAACAGCAACGTCAGCGCCAACGCGAACGTTTCAAACACTAACGCAAACGCGAATGCGACGATTCCAAACTCGCTGGTAGATGACTTCAGCCAGCAGAAGTGGGGCATCGGCACATCGCCGTACGGCCGTATCTGGTACGACGGCGGCGAGTATCACATGAACTCGCGCGAAAGAACGTTCGTCGTGATGTATGCACCGTCAGACGACTACAGCACTGAAAACGCGACCGTGAAAGTTACCGCACGCAGCGTTAATGGTGACGTGCCAACTTCAGGGTTTGGGTTGATGGTCCATTGCGCACAGTCGAAGACTAAGCAGCTCGAAGATTATGCGTTGCTGATCTATCCGTCGGACGAGGCGGAGTATGAGATCATCAAGCACAAGAACGGGGTTCAGTCGTCGGTTGTGACGAAAACGAAGTCGAGCGCGATCCGCTCGGGCAGTGCGCCAAACGTTCTGGAAGTGCGCATCCGTGGCGCGGAGTTGTCGTTTTATGCGAACGGGCAGTTTTTGACTAAAATTAACGACACAGAAAACTACAGGCATGGCCGCACCGGGTTCTACACCAGCGACGCTTATGAAGTGGCATTTGATGATCTGAGTATCAATCGCTAATCCCCACCATGCAGGTCAATCTGAAAGTCACAGCCGGCCCATACAAAGGCCGCATCTTTTCGTTCACCCAGCACGACACTTTTCTGATTGGTCGCAATCCTGACGCTCATCTCTGTTTGCCCGACGATCGTTACTTCTCACGTAATCATTGTCTGCTCGAAATGAATCCGCCGCATTCGCACTTGCGCGATCTCGGATCGACGAACGGAACGTTTCTCAACGGTCGTCGCGTGCACGAGGCGTTTTTGCAGAACGGTGATCGGATTCAGTGTGGTGAAACGATTCTCGTCGTTGAAGTCACAACGGAGTCGAATGATCTTCTTTCCGAGACGACTCAGGATGCGGCGGTGCCAAAGCGACCGGTGCTCGTGATGGTCGAGTGTGTTAACTGCGGCCGGCGCGAACAGGCACAGGCGTCAGCGCCTGACGAGCATTTGACGTTTCTTTGTGAAGACTGTCGGATCGAGCTCAAGCGTTCGCCGCAGTCTATTCCGGGTTACGACACAGTTAAGCTGCTCGGTCGCGGCGGGATGGGTTGCGTGATGCTCGGGCGCGAGCAAAAAACCGGACGCCCAGTTGCGATCAAAACGTTGCTGCCTGAGTTTGCGGTCAGCGACAAAGCAATGAAACGCTTCATGCGTGAGATCGATGTCGCGGCGACGTTGAAGCACAAGAACATCGTCGAGTTTATCGATCGCGGAACGCACAACGGCGTCGTTTATCTTGTCACTGAATTCGTCGAAGGCGCTGATGCGTCGAAGCTTGCTGAGATTAATGGTGGCCGGCTCTCTTACGAAGACGGCATCTCGATCATCTCGCAAGCGCTCGACGCGCTCTCGTTCGCGCACGCGCAGGGATATATTCATCGTGACTTCAAAGACCAGAACATTCTCGTTGCCGGGCATTCGCCAAACTTCGTTGCGAAGCTGACAGACTTTGGCCTGGCGAAGAGTTTCTCCAATTCGGGGATGAGCGGCGTCACGATGGCGGGCGAGATGGCGGGTACGCTCGCGTACATGCCGCCAGAGCAACTGAGAAATTTTCGCGACGTAAAGCCACAGTCCGACATTTACGCGGTCGGCATGACGGCTTACAGCTTGTTAACAGGCTCGCTCGCGCTCGACTTGAGCAAGAGCAGTGGCGTAAACGACACGATTCGCGCCATCTTCGAACAACCCGCTGTTCCGCTCTGCCAGCGCGCGCTGCACATTCCTCAAGCAGTGTGTGAAATCATCGATCGCGCGCTTGCCAAGGATCCTGCACAACGCTGGCAAAGCGCCGGCGCCATGCGTAACGCGCTGCTCCACTCCATGTAAATACACTCGCGAAGGTTCATCTAACGATTTTCTCTGTGCAGCCTCTGCGCTCTCTCTGTATCTCTGTGGTGAGTTATTTCTGTGAATTATTAACCACAGAGACACAGAGAGCGCAGAGGTTGCACAGAGAAGGGCGCTCTCAGGAAGTTCTTGTGCAAAGGGCGGCGATCCATAAAAACCGTGGAAAACGAAAACTTTCGTGGCATAATCCGCGTCGAGGAGAGGTTTTATATGCGCTCAATCTGGAAGGGCCACATACGATTTTTGCTGGTTGCGATCCCCGTCCGCATCTATAACGCCATCGAGACCAGCGAGAAGATTCAGTTCAACCAACTGCACCGCGACGATTTTGGTCCAATCGGCTACGACAAGCGCTGCAAGAAGTGTAACGAGATTGTCACTAACGATCAGATCACGAAAGGCTATCAGTACGAGCCCGATCGTTATGCCATAGTCGAGCCTGACGATATCTCGAAGATCAAGATCAAGACGACCAAGGCTGTCGACATCGTCGGCTTTGTCGATCGTGAAGAGATACCGAGCACGTTTTATGATTCGCCGTACTTCGCCGGACCCGATGGTGCAGTTTCGGAAAAACCGTATGCGCTGTTGCGTGAAGTGATGAAACAGACGGGTAAGATCGCCGTCGGCAAAGTCGTGCTGAGAGATCGCGAAGATCTCGTGGCCGTGTTTCCGCTTGAAGACGGATTGGTGCTTCAGAAGCTTCACTACCCGCACGAATTGCGAAAGATGGAAGACGTGCCCGATCTCGAAAGCGTGCAGAAGCTCGATGCGCAGAAGTTGAATAAGAATGAGTTGAAGCTCGCGACGACGTTGGTTCAGGAGATGTCGACGACGCTTTCCGAGATCGACACTGAAGACAATTATTACAACGCGCTGAGAACGTTGATTGATTCGAAGATCAAAGGCAACGAGGTTACCGATTTCGAAGAGGTTGAAGAACTTCCCAGACTTGATATTATGAGCGCGCTGAAGAAGAGTTTGCAGGCATCGAGTCGCAAGCCGATGGTCAAGGCGCCTGCGCCCGCGGCGAAGAAGAAGCCGCAGATCACGCTGGTGAAACCTCGCGCCGCAAAGAAACGAAAAGTCGGTTAACAGGATTGGCAGGATTTCTCAAGATTGGTCATGTAAATCCTGTAAACATCTTGTAAATCCTGTCTAATGTTTTAAATGAAAGAGTCAAGCACTAAGGTAATCTCGTTTCCCTCACCTGTCCCGTCGAAGGCAGATTACCAACGTGTCAAATCTTCTTACTCCATCAAAGAGATCAAACAGTTATTTGGTCTGAGCGAAAAGACTCTTCGTCGCTGGACTGAGCAAGGCATCATCCAGGCTTCCGCAACATCGCAGGCGCCTGATTACGTCTACGACTTCAACGCGCTGACACAGTTTCGTCGGGTGCGTGAGCTGCGCGCTCAGGGTCACAGCATTCGCCAGATCGAAGCTGAGCTTCAGGGCCAGTTGAACTTGTTTCGCATCGAGACTCCGCGACTCGCGCGTCTGCTTACGCCGTTCGAAGAAGCGCTTCTCTTACACGAGCAGGGCGATATCAAGGCCGCGGAGCATTACCTCGAAGCGATCAGCGAAGGCGACAACGTTGCGGAAGCTTATTGCAACCTCGGCATCATCAATCTCGAGCGTGGCCAGACCGCGAGTGCGCTCGACAACTTCACGCTTTCGTTAAAGAACGATCCGCGGCACGTCGAAGCACACTACAACCTCGCCAATCTTTATTACGACGCCGGCGATCTGCCCCTCGCGAAACTTCACTACGAAGCTGCGGCACAGGTCGAGCCGGGGTTCTCGTTAGTCTATTTCAACCTGTCGCTCGTCTATCACAAGCTCGGCGATCTGAGTGCCGCTTCGGCGACGTTGGAGAAGTATCGACAGTTGGAGCCGGAGGACGAGGATCTCGAAGTGTTGAATCAGTTACTGAAGGCCATGAAGAGTGGCAGGACTTCGCCGTTTGATCCTCACTAATCCATAAAAATCTGTGTGCTGATTTGCTGGCGGTGGGCAGGAGGGCTGCCCACCTGGTCGTACTGGATCGCAAGAAAGGTGAACGATCCGAAATACGTTGTTATCTCTAGGAAAAAGCCAATCGGGTGACTGTTCCAGATCGTGCTTGGTTTGACGGTGGCGTAATTGAGCGTGGCCGCTTATAATTTGGCCGCCCACTGCTTCTCCTGCTTTCAGTGGATTTCTGAATGACCCAAACAAGGAGGTTTCCCCTGTGTCCAACTCCACATGTCGTGTGCTTTGTGTGGACGATCACCACGACACTTCTGAGATGTTGCAGATCCTGTTGTCTGAGGAGAACTATCAGGTTCACACTGCGGCCACGATGGAAGAAGCCTGCAAGATGGCTTCCGAGACCCAGTACGATCTTTACGTGCTCGACAAGCGCCTTCCCGACGGCACAGGCGTCGAGTTGTGTGAGACATTGATGACGATCACCCCCGCTGTGCCGTGCATCTTCTACACGGGCGACGCGTATGAGATTCACCGGCGCGAAGCGTTCGCGGCCGGCGCCGCCGCATTTGTTGCGAAGCCTGATATCGAAGGGTTGATCAACGCGGTCCACCAACTCCTCTCCAACAGCGAGTGCGCCACTGCGAGTTAGATAAACGCCGAAGGCGTTGGCTAGTTTCAGCCCGGGGTTGGAGCTTGCGACAACCCTGGGATCGATCAGAGATATAAAGCAAAAACCCTGAAGGGGTTCTAACGAATCCTTTCAGGGTTAATTGTTTCGGGATAAACCGCAATGAGGGCACTATTCTGGCTTCTGGTATGGCTCATCGGCGGGACGTAACTTCCCCTCCTCAATCAGTTTTCGCCGATTACGCTCTTGTTTTTCGTCCTGAATTTTGATCAAACGCTTAATTCTCTCGATTTCCTCAGGAGTCGCGCGGTACCTGGGAGCTGAAAATCCGGGAGGGTAGTCACTCAATTCCATTCTTTTCCTCCAATCCAATTAGGTTTACCCACTTCATTATGCGCAAAAAGCTGATTTATCTACAATAGTCATTGCTCGCGATTTGTATCCGGAGTCAGAAAACACTTGAAATTCGAGTTGATACCCTATGTCTGAAACCTTTGACAGCGCAATCATAGTTTGGCGTTCAACGATTTCATTTGGTTCGATGTATCTGTCTGTATCTCTGAATACCCTGAACGTAGCCAACTGATTATTCTCGAGGCTAAGTAGCTCTCCGGTTTGTGACGGAACAAACTCGAAGACTGCTAGTGAGCTCACGTCTTGATCGAATGCAATCCTGGACAAACCTACGTTTTGAAGCCGAATGGTCACTATAAGGAAAACAGATCCATCAATCGAAACAAGTTTTCCACTTACAGCAGGATTCAACCTGTCTCGGAAAGTTCGTCCTTTGGCAAATTTAAAGTACGCCCAAACGCCGCCGGCAATTAAAGCGAGAGACTGAGTGACACTTGCAAATGCCTGAGCAAAATCCTTTGTCCTTGTCCAATCAACAGTTGCAGAGCTGTAATGCGCAATTAAACACAACACCAAAGCGCCAACTACGATACCGACGATCGGCACACAGTTTTCTTTCAACCATTTGACGAAATTCGGATCGGGCTCTGCCGGATCAACAGAGTGCTGCATTGAATGTGAGGAAGCGTCAGTCATCGTTCTCCATCAGGTAAGGTGTGGAACAACTAAGTAGTCGCTTTGTACCAGAACGTTGATGGTAAGTAAAGACAAGCGTGATTGCTTGACACTCCCAACGTCGCACGTATAATTTCCCGCGTCACCATGAGGGCCGATAGCTCAGTTGGTAGAGCAGCTGACTCTTAATCAGCGGGTCGCAGGTTCGAGCCCTGCTCGGCTCACCATTACTTTCAGATACTTACGGCAGGTTGAACAGCCTGCCGTTTGTCGTCTGCGACAAACTTGTGACGTCGTTTCTGCCGATACTCTGACAAGACGGTGATCGCTCCTCGCTTCCCTTGATCGGTCGCGTGGATGTAACGCATCGTCGTCACAATCGAAGCGTGACCCATCAACTCTTTGATCTTCACAACGTCAACGCCAGCATCCGCTAAGCGAGTACCAAACGTGTGGCGTAAATCATGAAACGTGAAGTTGGAAACGCCCGCTTCCCGGCACGCTGCTGAAAATGCTTTTTTAACATCCGTGTACCGTGTTCCGGTATCAGGATTCGTAAAAACAAATTCCGCATCACCGCTTTGCTGACTTAGTTCCAATAGAGCATCTCGGGCGATTGGCTCCATTGGTACAGCCCGATCCCTGTTCGTCTTCGTCTCAGTAAAGTTGACGAGATTCAGACCGAAGTCTACATTCGACCAGCGAAGCTTTAATAACTCTCCACGCCGCGGTCCGGCGTAAATTGCTACCGTGATGAGAGCTCTGAGATATTCCCGATCGTCAGTCAGCTCAGCAAACAATCTATCTTCCTCTTCGAAAGACAGATGCCTGGTGAGTTGATTGTTCTCGGGTAGCGATTCCGCCTTTCGACACGGATTGTCAGTGATGATTCTCACTGAGTAGTGACACTTAAGTTAGGGTACAAGGTCTGACGTTCGCCGTAACGCTCGGTTCACAACAATCGGAAAGTATGAGCGGCGCTCTGGTCAGTACGAGAATTTTAAGCTTAAGAGCCTGAGACACGAGCCGAAGGCGAGTGCAGCCCCATTAGACAACACGTTGGTTTAAGTAACTGCAGCCCCATGGAATCAAAAAAGGGATTAGAAGGCGAGGCGTCCTGAAAACTGATTATGTTTGAGCGCGCCGCAGGCGCGGTTTTGCGAAAAACATAATCCAGTCTTATCAGACGACGTCCTTATTGAGTCTTTATTCGTTATTGTGGCCTACCAAAGGTCAATGTGAGTACCGAACACTTGCCGAAAAATCATCAGCGTCTGCGCAAGCCAATCATGTTGAGCATCCCTCGCACCGGCGTTCATCGGATCGTCGACTTTACGCAAATAAATCCAACACTCTCCAGGATGATCTGGGTGGTCCCTTTCCCATTTCTCTAATCTATCCGACACTGTAGCAACCAAATGTTTTGGAATTCTTCCGCTTTCTTGGCACAGTCTGTCGAAATGCTTAAAACGTTCTGGCCCACTCAAAGTAAGATCAATGTGAATCCAATGTTCCTTCGCATTCAGTCTGGCAGACAAACGAATCTTATGGCGCGACCACTCATCGATCACTTGCCACGTACTCTCATAAGGCTCGCGCTGCGTCAGCAGCATTCTCTCTCGTCTCAACCTTTCGAGGAACCGTCGCCAGTAGTCTTTTCTTTCAGACTTTGTACCGATCTGTTGAACCCCGTCTAAACCCACTCGAAAAGGCTGTAATGCGCTGGGCCAAGGACAATCCTTTTTAATTCCCTGCGCGGGTAACCTCCGCCACCCCGAGTAATCAGGCAACCCTTGTCTTTCCGCAAGTGCTACTTTAGTATCACGGTATGCGAACTGAACTCGTGACCACACTGAAGCGCCAAGCTACTGAAATCCTCAACCAGCTTGAGAAGGATCGAGAGCCGATACTTATTACGCAGCATGGCGTTCCATCGGCATATCTCGTCGATGTCGAGACCTTCGAGACCTTGCAGCGCCGTATGACTTTGCTCGAGGGCATTGCTCGCGGGGAAAAGGCAATTGAAGAGGGCCGCTCACTCACTCATAAGCAGGCAAAGCAACGGATGTCCAGATGGCTGAAGTAATCTGGGCCGAACCAGCACTCAACGACCTTGACGCAATTGCAGACTACATTGCACTAGACAATCCCGAGGCGGCACGCCGGCTAGTCCAGAAGATCTTCGAGCACGTCGATCATCTTGAAAGCCACCCCAGGCTTGGCTCAAAACCGGAAGAACTCAAAGGCTGGCGCTATCGCCAAATCGTCGAGCCTCCATGTCGTATTTTCTACCGGGAAGATTCCGGACGTGTGTTAATACTTCACGTCATGCGTTCAGAGCGCTTGCTCAGGCCAGAACTTCTAAGCGATCGAGAGAAAGGTGCTGGCGGAACCTAAAATGATTTGCGACAAACTTGTGACAACACCACAGCGAAACGGGTCTTAACAGGTAGTAACACATAGACTCCTTGGCGGCTGCAACCTGTAACAAATTTTAGTAAACCGTAAGAGCCGTAACCTGATGCAGTGCTCGTGACCGCTCTCTTAATCAGCGGGTCGCAGGTTCGAGCCCTGCTCGGCTCACCATTATTAGCAATGACTTACGGCAGGTTGAATGGCCTGCCGTTTTCTGTTTGACAAACTTGTGACGTTGTTTTTGTCGATTCTCAGACAAGACGACAATCGCTCCACGCTCCCCTTGATCAGTCGCGTGAATGTAACGCATCGTTGTCACAAGGAACTAGACTTTTTGGGGAGTGAGAAGTGATGGTCTGGAGAAAACTGACTAAGGAAAGACTCGATGAGACTAAGGCTCACTTTGCCGCTAGCGGAAAAGTGATGCAATGGTATGCGATGGCGAGTGAAGTTCTCCTAACAACACTAGGACCTGAATGGTGGAAGAAGAATCTTTCTTCAAGTCCGAAACAAGACAGATTTTTACAAGCCTCTGAGGGTGAAGATTCAGCCTGGAACCATCAGGACCGCGTTGTCCAATTAGGTGACATGCTCTTTCTTCTTAAGGACTGCGAGGGTTTCGAGGCGTTCATAAGCTCTCTGAAGACAAGAGACCTTGAATCAGTTTTCTTTGAGCTTTACACGGCGAAGATGCTACATGGAAACGGCTTTGTAATCGAGTTCATCGAGGAGAGTGGTGAGAAGCAAAAAGACTATGATCTGTTTGCTAAACGCGGGAAAGATTCGATTTGCGTCGAGGCAAAATCTCGCCGGTCCGGAGCAGTCCTTACGTCCGGCAAGTTGAAGAGTACGTTGGAGACGGCTCGAAAACAACTTCCTGCAGCCGGACCGGGGATCGTATTCGTTCAAATTCCTCATGAATGGCCAAGTACGCCTGATTCAGAACGAATTATTGGCGGCTGTATCGAGTCCTTTCTAAGAAATTCCGGCCGGGTAAATTCTGTTATTGTGATTTGGCAACGCTGGTTTGCGATAGGTACCGGTAGGGGAAGTGCTTGGATAGTTCGGCAAACGGACAATCAGAATCCTCGAACCTCGACTTCGCTGGGTCAGATTATCAAGCCTCTAGACCTTCCAGCCGATATCTCATTTGAAAATCAACTGAATAGCCCTTCTTTTTGGTGAATAGCACTTCATTTGCCCTTGATTCATCAAGCTTGAAATAATGACTTTAGTTCTAAGTGCTCTGAAGGGCGGTGAAATGAACAAAACACTTTTATGGGGACTGGCGGCCGTCTGCAATTTCGTGTCAGCCGTGCTCACTTATCACGACAATGGTAGACCTTTGATTATTGGAATACAGCTACTGGCCGGAGTGCTGATGGTTGTTGCTGCTTATAAATTCAGGCGGTAGCGTTAGCCTTAAAACATATGAGGCGCGCTCGATGTGAACGCGCCTCGGATTCTTCAGTCTCTAAAAGTAGTAGTCTCGAAGTGCGCCTTCAAACTTTCCTTTTCGCAGACAGCACTTCTTGAAACCTGCGTCCGGAGTTGCACGGACAGAGGTCGTTCCTACCAAGCTTTTCAATCAACTCTTTTTCACCATGGACCACTCTGAAGCCGCGCCGGACTCTGGTCTCTGAAGGATAGCCGCGGCGACGCTTGCTGGATGGTTCAAAAGCAGTAGTAATCCTCGTTGTAAAAATTCTTAGACATGATCTTTGTCCTCCTCTTAATGGTACTGCTACTGAAACGATAACTGCCGCCCGGTGGCCAAGTCAAAGATCACATCTCGGTCCCGCGGCCGCTGAACGTGTTGGAATCGCTTCAACCGCGACTCTTCCCGCACGTGATCAACGCCGATGCGGAAACCAGGCGCCGTCCCTTCCGCGATGAGCCAAACCTCTCCCTGCCACCCGATAAACAGACTGTTGCTCGCCGGAAAGCCGCCCTGCTTCACAGCTACCGTGATGTGGTCGGGCGTGTAGACAAACAGATAATCTTCACCAAGCTGCTCCAGTAACGAGCCGAGCAGGATCGCCTTGTTGCTGCAGTCCGACTCTCCAGACATCAACACTTCATTCGGCCTCTTCAACAACTCGAAATTGTAGGTAGTCTCGCGCAGATCGTATTGGATCTCGCGCGAGACGAAATCGAGCACACGTTGCACGCGGGCCTCGCGCGCACCTGCAGTATCAGGCTGAATGTCGCGGGTCAGTTCGGCGACGAATCGTCGCAGCGAAGTCTCTTGCGGGTTAGCGACGAACGCTCCATGATTCGCAAAGATAACAGGCCGCCCGTCTCGGGTTTGCTCCATCCGTGCGTTCATCCGCCCGCCGAAGATGCTCTTGTTCATCAGGAAATCTTCCAACTCATGCATATCGAGGGTGTAGGTCGCTTGCTTGAATGGAAACTTCAGAACAGTCGCACTATCAAACTTGATGTTGTCCACCGGCGTCTTGAAGAAAACATTCTTCTCGTCCGAGCGAAGGAGCGAATACCTGCCGAGCCGCAGCCGGCCCGCGTCGTCCTGCGCCATGACAATCCTTTTCGGATCGATGATGAACCGCGCGACTAACGACTCAAACGGCTCGCCTACTTTCTCCGGTGCAGGCGCAGAGAAGTAAACTTCCTTGTCAGACACTTGCAACAGCTCGAAGTGCACAGCGCCGAGTACTTGCTCCGAGACTTTTGTTCCAACAAATCCAGGTTGCGCGAGACACGAGAGCACCGCATCGCGCGTGCGCTCATCAGCAGTGCGCTCGACTAACTGCCTCCGCTTCGCTGTCGCCGCCGAATTGACGCTCTTCCTGTATACGGCCCAGGCTCCGCCACCCAGCGCAAGGACGATAACGACTGCCGCGATCACCTTCCACGTTCGCCAACGTGCTGGCGCTTCGCCAGCAAGAGTAAGGAAGACCGGAATCTCCGACCGTGGCGGCGGATCAATCATTGGTTCAGCCTGACCGGGATCAAGATTACCTTGCATCGTAGACGTCGTGAGCGCGGGTGGTGATGAATTTGTCTTCTTCGATGATGTAGGCCGTGAGGTTGTAGCCGTAGACACAGCCTGTATCGAGGCCGATGGCGCGCGGGCCACGGCGGGGTTCGGGTGAAGGCCAGTGGCCGAAGAGTACGACTTTCTCTCCATCATACACTTCATACCACGGCGTCCCGTTATGACTCTCACGATCCTTCCCAAGCGTGCGCAGCAACGTCATGTCCTCAGACGTCTGCGAATACAATGGGACATCAGGACGCAAACCCGCATGCACAACGAGATGCGTGCCAAGGTCAATCGTGAACGGCAACTTATTCAGAAACGGCAGGTACTTCTCTTTCTCACTCTTCAACTCTTTGTGCGTCACTTTTTGTGACGGCTTCAACTTGATCTTCTCACCATGCCACTTCCGGCGTAACGCCAGATCATGATTGCCAATCACCGTCCTGAATCGCGGATCAGTCATGAAGAGATCGAGCACTTCGCGATTCTTCGGACCCTTCGTCACTAAATCTCCAACGCAAACAACACGATCGTCCTGTCCGAAGCTGACGGTCTCCAGCATCTCCATCAACTCATCGTAACAACCGTGAATGTCTCCAACTACAATCGTGCGACTCATAACCCTACTTGTAAATGTAAGTCTTGCTTTCTTTCTGGTCCCACTCGACACTATCGATGTTGTCGCGGTCGGACGAGAGTATCTCTTCACTCAACTTGCTCGTGCTGGTGTCAGGATCGAGATTGACGAGGTAAACAATCTTACCCATCGGCTCATCCGCGTCCTCACGGTCGAGCTGGCGCAGCTCGTAATCGAACCCGTGACGCTCGAAGAGTCCTCGTAGTGTTTTGTCAGCAGTATCGACCTTGCGCGTTTGCACGCAAAGCTCCATCGAACGAAATACCTGGAAACGCTCGAACGATTCCAACACTGCCAACGTCAACAGAACGAACAGCGTCAGGATCACCGCCATGTCCCAGCGCCCTACGCCCGCCGCGAGTCCAACTCCAAGACAGACGAGTAACACTGTGGTCTCTTTCGGATCGCGAATGTTCGTGCGGAAACGAACCAGCGATGCAGCCGCAAAAATTCCGAACGCGCGCGCGGCACTGTCGCCCACGACCATCATCATCGCACCCGCAACCACAGCCATGAGAATCTGCGTCTGCGCAACGTACGGATTGCGCCGCACTACGGAAACGCCGCGTCGCGGACGAAAGGCGAGCAGCGCCGCGAGAAACGCAGCAAGTGAAAACCGCAGCGCAATCCGCGCCGACATCTGTTCCCAGGTCGAGAAGGTGGCAGGCGAAAGCCCGGTCGCGTCTGGTCCAAAGAGTTGACCAAACAACGGAATCTCACGAGCTGATTCGCTTTCGGCACTCGGAGTAACTGTCGGCGACGCGGCCGGCACCGCAGTCGTTCTCTGAGCGGTTCTCGTTTCGTCACTTAAAACGTAAGCCAGTATCCCACTACCCAAAAGGATGGCGATGAACAGCCCGAGCACCGCAACCGTCACACGGTTCATACTTTGCCCTCTCTTATGAACTTCTTCTCTGTGCAACCTCCGTGTTATCTGTGCCTCTGTGGTGAATGAATACCACAGAGACAGAGAGAACACGGAGGTTGCACAGAGAAATCCTATTTCTTAGACCACAGTCGCTTGCTCTTCAACGAATGAACATTGCGCCCGGCCGGTGAACTGTTTGCACCTTCAAAGAACAACTGGCTGTTGAAGGGCTCTTCGCCGGGCTCCATCGGGGGCCGCTCATAGCTGCCGTCCGAATTCATCACGCGCGCCTTCACGTTATCACGCAGGTATGCAGCAAGCACTGTGTCTTTCAAATACTTCTTCAACTGCGGATCCGTCACCGGCGTGATCACTTCAACACGTCGATCGAGATTGCGCGCCATCCAGTCAGCAGAACCGATGTAGACTTCTTCGTCGCCACCGTTCGCAAAGTAAAAGATGCGACTGTGTTCGAGGAATGGTCCAACAATGCTTCGCACGTGAATAGTTTCAGATAGTCCCGGTTCGCCCGGACGCAGTATGCACCCGCCGCGCACGATCAGGTCGATTTTGACGCCCGCCTGCGACGCCTCGTAAAGCGCTTCGATAATTGGAAGATCAGTCAAGCGGTTGATCTTCGCTGAGATGTATGCGGGCCGGCCGGCCAGAGCGTGCGCCGTTTCGCGCTTGATCAGTTTCATCATGCGCTGGCGCAGGTTCAGCGGCGCGACCAGCAAACGGCTGTGATCTTTCTGTATCGAAAAGCCCGTGAGAAAGTTGAACACGTCTGACGCATCATCACCGATCATCGAATCACTCGTGAGCAATCCGATGTCTGTGTACACGCGCGAGGTGGTTGGATTGTAGTTACCGGTCGAAATATGTGTATAAGTTTGCAGACCGTGCTCTTCGCGTCTGACTACGAGCGCGACCTTGCTGTGCGTCTTCAGACCTACCGATCCATAGACAACGTGCACGCCGGATTCAGCCAGTCGCTTGGCCCACTCGATGTTGTGCTCTTCGTCAAACCGCGCCTTGATCTCGACTACGGCCGTCACCTGTTTGCCACGCTCACTCGCGCCGATCAGGGCCTGCGGAATCGGTGACCTCTTACCCGTTCGATACAAACACATCTTGATAGCTACGACGTCGGGATCGTTCGCCGCAGCGTCGATGAAATCAACGATCGTTCCGAAAGACGTGTACGGATGATGCAGCAACACGTCCTGTTTTTTGATAGCGTCGAAGATCGACTCCTTGCCGCGCATCGCCGGAGGCACAACGGCCTTTAGCGGCTTGTCTTTCAGCTCGGGGTTGTTGATGCCGTAAAGCTCCATCAAATCCGGCACGTCGAGTAGTCCATCGATTTCATAAACGTCGTCGGGCTCGATCTTGAGCGAAGTCGTCAGATATTCAACCATTTCGCTCGGCATTGTCGCAGACACTTCCAACCGCACCGGCAGACCAAAACGACGCTCGTGCAACGATTCCTTTATCAGCGACAACAGGTCGGCAGCCTTATCGTCACGGATCTCGACATCAGCGTCGCGCGTGACGCGAAAGATGTGTCCCTTGCTCAAATTCATGTTCGGGAACAGCGAATGAATGTTCGCCTCGATCACTTCTTCGACGAGGGCAAATTTCGTCTCGCCTTTTTTGATCGGAATCAGTCGCGGCACAACAGGCGGCACTTTGATTCTGACAAACCTGACCTGGTTTCCGAGTGGCAATCCGGCGAGCGTGTCTTCGGGATTGCTTTCAACCGTGAGACCGATATTCAGACTCAAGTTTGAGATGTATGGAAACGGTCGAGCTGGATCGACGGCCTGTGGAGTCAAAACCAGAAAGATGTTCTTGATGAAGTAGTCGGCAAGGCTGCGCTTCTCGTCTTCAGAGAGCGTCGCATAAGGTGCGATGACTACGCCATGCGCCGCGAGCTCGGGCACTACTTCATCTCGCAGGCAGCGTGAGTGTTCCTCGACGAGCGGAACCACTCGCTTGCGAATCACGTCGAGCTGTTCAAGTGGTAACAGCTCACCGGGCATTGGACCAATATCGTCAATGACCAGCATCTCCTTGATACCGGAAACACGCACCATGAAAAACTCGTCGAGGTTCGAGGAAAAGACCGAGAGGAACTTAAGCCGCTCCAGCACCGGATTTGTTTTGTCAGTTGCTTCTTCGAGTACGCGTCGAAAGAACTCCAACTGGCACAGATCGCGATTGAGGACTGACCAGGAGAGAAATCGCTTTGGTTTTTTGGGCTGGCCTGATGGTTCTGATTGCATCAATTCGTTACCTGAGTTGTTTTCTCTGTGCAACCTCTGCGTCCTCTCTGTGTCTCTGTAGTGCTCTTAACCACAGAGACACAGAGAACACGGAGGTTGCACAGAGATAAAGTTAATTCGTGCAGCGCGCATCAATAATCATGCGCGCTTTGCGCACGAATTCCGCCGCCCACTCGGCCGGTGGTCGATCACGCTCCGCATTTCGTGAGGCTTCAAAGACTCTCGTTATCGTTTTGTTCTGCTGTTCGGCGTTGAGTAATCGTTGCAAATTGTCTGCGAGCAACTTGCGACCGGCTTCGCTAATCCGAGTATCGCCGACACTCTTCGCCGTCGCCGTACACACTCCATCCTTAACTTCGATCGGCTTCTTGCTGCGCCAGCCGTCGAGTCTCGCCTTCTTCTCGCTCGAACTGGAAAAACCAAACGTCGATCCCATGTCGCTAACGTAATACACAGCCTGACCCGGCTCACAGATCCGCGTGTTGCCATTCTTCTTCGAGTTGAGACAAGCAAACTTGTGATTATCGGCTTTGGTGTCGCCGTGATCGATGAACGCGAGCCAGAGTTTGAACGCATCGACTTCCGCGCGTGCGGCACCGTTCTGACCCAGGTTCGTGAGCGTCTCGGCCAGCGCTCCCGAATCCTTGCCGTTGCAGTTCACGTCAATTCCGCGCGCGAGCGAAAGCTCGACGCCTGCCGCAGGTTGAAACGTCGAGAAGCTCGCGCCCTGAAAACCCTTCGTTAAACTCTTCTCGCAGTCAGGACAATTCACATCTGCGACCCACTCGTCGTCAGCAAAGAAACCAAGCGCTTTCGAAAACCGCGACGACAAAAACTCGCCGTAGATCTCGCCGTTGCGTTTATCAGGCGACTGTCCTTTAAAGTGCGGCTTGATCTTGTAACGGATCAGGTTGCCGTCGTCGTCGGTGTTGCCGGCGACTGAGCAGTGAAACTTCGGGGTCGTGCCGGCGCCTGGGGACTCATCTTTATTCGCCACGCAGTTGATGGGCTTTGCAAGTCCTTTGCTGTCGACCGGCGGTGCGCCGCGGCGCGGTCCTTTCAAAGGGTTGTAACCGAGCACCGGGTCGTACCCCGGATCGGGCGCTCGATAAACCTTCGCCGTCTGCTCCGCGCGCGCGCGTTCCTGCGACGTAAAGCACACCTGCTGGGCCTCGGCGCCCTGCGTAAGTAGAAACACAACTAGCAAAGTTAGAAATGGCAGGAGCCACTTTCCAGATTGTTTCGTATGCATGGTCTAGAAGATTAGCACAGAACCGAGCGCGGTAGCGCCGGGTCAACTTCCATATCACGACTCTGAAACGACGTTGACCCGAAGCTACCGCGCTCGGTTCTGTAGTTCACCTGTGCGGTGCTTAGCGAGAGCTCCCGTATTTTGATTCGAGATCGGCGTCGGGGTCAGCAGTTGCGTCGTTTCTTCGCTGTTGTACATGTTGACGAGACGAGTCCCGTCGAACCGGCAATACTTCAGCGATTCATACTTGTAAACCAAATCACACCTGGGACATGCCTTCATGGCGACCTCTCAAAAACTGATAACTCATTTGTAAACGCGCAAAGAAGCGCTGATAAGGTACTTTCAGATACACTGTGACGCCGAAAACACATTCGAGGAGGCATTCTATGGAGACCGATTTTAAAAACATTTCGGGGATATACAGGGCCAACACCGACATCATCAACAAAGCCATCGCAGACGTCCGTCCGGAGGATTGGTTTCGCAAGCCCGGCGACGATTCGAATCATCTAATGTGGCTGCTCGGACACGTGGTCGTTCATCGTGGTCTTGTACTCAAAACGATCGGCGGCCAATGGGAGAGCTCGTGGGCGTCATTGTTCACGCGCGGCTCGGAGCGAGTGGACGACGCGGAGTATCCGTCGGTCGAAGAGATACAGCAGGCGTGGAACCAGATCTCGGAGCAGCTCAAGAATGCTCTGCGCGAGGCGCCTGAGGATGTACTCGCTAAAGCCTCGCCGGAAGGTATGCCCTCATTCGATAAGAAACTGAGCGGCACCGTCGCATTCCTAGCTTTTCACGATGCCTATCACACCGGCCAGGTGAGCTTTCTTCGTAAGTGGCTCGGCTACGGCCAAACTATCGGTTGAAAAATTTTTCGCCCCGTTGTCGATTTCCCACACTCTCGCGCGTCGTAGGGTTGAAGGCAGGAACTCAACGAGAAAGGATCAATGAAATGAAGTACATGTTGCTGATTTACCACGACGAACAGAGTTGGAGCCTAATCACCGAGACCGAGCGCCAGCAGATTTACACCGATTATCGAAAGTTGAGAGAGGAGCTACTGGCGCGCGGTCAGTTTGTGACGGGCTCGCAGTTGCAACCGATCTCGACCGCGACGAGTGTCCGCGTCCGCGATGGCAAAGAGCTCGTGACGGATGGTCCTTTTGCAGAGACGCACGAGCAACTCGGCGGATATTTTCTGGTCGAAGCCGAGAACCTCGACGAAGCGACCAGCATCGCCGCGCGCATCCCATCCGCCAAAACGGGAACAATCGAGGTGCGACCACTCGTCGAGACCGCGGCTCCGGCAACGGCATAAATATCAGCCGCGGATCTTCTTCTCTGTGCAACCTCTGTGTTCTCTGTGTCTCTGTGGTTAACTAATGCACCGGAATAACTCACCACAGAGACACAGAGAACACAGAGGTTGCACAGAGATAAAATTCGCGGCTACGTGTATAGTTTTGCCTGCATGTCGCAGGCGCGCGAGAAGCTCGAACAAGTCTTTCGCGAAGAGTACGGACGAATCATCGCCACGCTGATCCGTATCTCGGGCTCGTTCGATCTGGCGGAAGAGGCTCTGCAGGAAGCGTTCATCTCCGCCGCCTCCAAATGGGAAATCGAAGGAACGCCAAACAATCCCGGCGCGTGGCTGACGAAAGTCGCTCATCGACGACTACTCGACGCACTCCGCCGCGATCGAACTCACACTGACAAACAAACAGAGATCGCTTTCGAAGCGACTCGACTACAACCACACGTCGAACCAGAGTTGCTCGAAGACGCAGTGGAATATCCGGACGACCGCCTGCGTTTGATCTTCACGTGCTGCCATCCATCGCTAACGCGCGATACTCAAGTTGCGTTGACGTTACGCACACTCGGCGGCCTCACTACAACCGAGATCGCACACGCATTTCTCCTGCCTGAGTCGACGCTGGCCCAACGTCTCGTGCGCGCGAAGCAAAAGATTCGCCTCGCCCGCATTCCGTATGAAGTTCCCTCCGTCGATCGCATCGGCGATCGGCTCTCAGCAGTCCAGGCCGTGATCTACCTGATCTTCAACGAAGGTTACGCAGCGAGCGCCGGTCAACGTTTGATCAGAAACGATCTGTGCGCCGAGGCGATTCGTTTGGGACGCGTACTTTGCGAGTTGTTGCCGGACGAGCCGGAAAATCTCGGTTTGCTGGCGCTGATGCTTCTGCAGGACTCGCGACGTGACGCTCGCGTGAACGGTAACGGCGAGCTGGTGACACTCGAGGAACAGGACCGCTCGCGCTGGGACGCACGAGAGATCGACGAAGGCGTGAAACTTGTTCAAAAAGCTTTGCGATTGCGGCGAGTCGGAAACTATCAGATCCAGGCCGCAATCGCTGCCGTACACGCGGAAGCACAAACCGCGGCTGAAACGGATTGGCGACAGATCGTCGCGCTTTACGAAGCGCTGCTGCGGCTTACGTCGTCGCCAATCGTAGCGTTGAATCACGCGGCGGCTGTCGCGATGTCGGAAGGTTTCGAACGCGGCTTGGGTTTAATCGAAGCCGCGAACGAGAATGATGTCCTGCAAAACTATTACCTGTTCCACGCGTCGCGCGCAGATCTTTTACGACGTCTGCATCGCTACGACGAAGCTGCGGCTGCCTACGAAACCGCTCTCTCACTCACCACCAATCACGTCGAACAAAACTACATCCGCGGCAGGTTGCGAAGTATCTCCGCTAGCATCTGATTGAAGCGCGCCGGATCAAAGTGAGACTAGTGGCGTGTTTGTTGCGCTTGACCCGGCGCTACCGCGCATGGTTCTGTGCCAGCCAGCGTGCGAGATTCGTGACGTAGTTTTTTATATCTGAGAGACGCTCGGGATGACGATGAATCTCGTCGCCCGGAGGCTCGGCGAGAAAAGTCGGACCACCTTTGGATATGTCCCAGTTGTAATCGACAAAGTGGTGAAAGCTCGACTCCGCGACAGCACGGCCCAGACGATTCCCGTGACTATCATCGCGGCATTCGAATGCAACTACAAGATTGAAATCGCGCCCAGTCGCCTGACTAACGCCCGTCGCAATCACGCGCGCGCGATCTTCATTGTCAGGCACACCGACGCTGCCTTCATGCGGATGCGCCGGGAAGTACTCAATACCACGCACCAACTCGTGAACCGGATCAACCGCCGTGATTTTCTGGTAGTCGCCATTCGCACCCGAGTGATAGTTGGGCCAACTGATCATCGTGTTGGCCTGATCGTCGCGAGCGCGGCGCGACTCATCAGGCTCCTGGTGTTGCGTGTGAAAGAAATGCGCGCGACCAACACCACCGAGCGTACACAATGACGATCCGAGGTCTTCGTGGTCGCGCGTCGCCAGTATCCCGCCGCCTCGTTGATGGAAGCGCGTGATGCCTTCGCAATCTGCCCTGCTCAAACCATCGCCGGTATCAACCGCAAATAGCCAAAGCTCATCAACATCTGTCTCGTCGAGAACACTCAACACAGTATCGTTGCCTTCAGCGTTCGCTTCGCGATTGCGCGTCG
Source organism: Pyrinomonadaceae bacterium (assembly GCA_035251975.1). Taxonomy (GTDB): domain Bacteria; phylum Acidobacteriota; class Blastocatellia; order Pyrinomonadales; family Pyrinomonadaceae; genus PSRF01. The sequence continues at coordinate 23,938 of DATFDT010000158.1, forward strand.
TGACTTTGTAATCGCCGAGCGAAGCGAGATGATCACGCAGTAAAGAAAATCGATCGATATTCCAATCGTCTTCGACGTTCGGAATCGTGGTTTGCAATAGAATGTGAATCGGATTACCCATATTGGGATTTTAACGATGCGAGTTCATCCTCGTAAATCCGCGGCTACTGCTTTCTCACCTTTCAGGAACGCCAGCAGATCTGCGTTGATGTCGTCCTTGTGTGTCTGACACATTCCATGCGGATATCCCGGATAGACTTTCAAAGTCGATCCCTTGACGATTTTTGACGATAACAACGCTGAAGCCTGGATCGGAACGATCTGATCGTCGTCGCCGTGCAGGATGAGCGTCGGAACATCAAACTTCTTCAGATCCTCGGTGAGATCTGTCTCAGAAAACGCCTTGATGCATTCGTAAGCTGCAGGGAATCCACACAACATGCCTTGTAGCCAGAATGAGTCACGCAGCCCTTGCGAAACCTGCGCGCCCGGACGATTCGCGCCGTAGAATGGAGCGCTCAGATCCTTGAAGAACTGCGCGCGATCTCTTTTCACACCTTTACGAAGATCGTCGAACACCTCGATCGGCGTGCCTGCGGGATTCGCATCAGTCTTCAACATCAACGGTGGTATCGCACCGATCAGCACCGCTTTCGCGACGCGCGAAGTGCCGTGTCGGCCAATATAACGTGCGACTTCACCACCGCCGGTCGAGTGACCAACATGGATCGCGTCTTTTAAATCGAGTGCCTGGACGAGCTCTGCAAGATCGTCGGCGTAAGTGTCGAGATCGTTCCCGTTCCACGGCTGGCTCGAGCGTCCGTGACCGCGCCGGTCGTGCGCGATACAGCGAAAACCGCGCGATGCGAGAAAGAACATTTGATCTTCGAAAGCGTCAGCCGATAACGGCCAGCCGTGACTGAACACTACGGGCTGGCCAGTGCCCCAGTCGTTGTAATAGATCTGCGTGCCGTCCCTGGTTGTGATCGTGCTCATAATGCCTCCAGTAAAAGTTTTAGTGATTTTCATTGAATTAGACGCGGCCGGACATCACGCAATCGGAGACTTTTTTGCTACCACTATTTAGGTAGTCTTTGTTTATAGAAGACTGCTAGATTTGATGGTGTTCTCTGCGTAGTCTCTGCGTCCTCTGCGCCTCTGCGGTTTACATCTATTTTTACCGCAGAGACGCAGAGCACGCAGAGACTACGCAGAGTGAGATTTGCACCATTCGCAGGATGGGAGATAATCGTCTCATCATGATCCCGCGTCGTACTGGTCCAGCGATCGGTGTGGTGTGTCTGTTGGCCGTTTTGATTACCGGTTGTGCCGTTTCGTCAAATGTACAACCATCGATCGAGATAACGACTGTGCCGCCGGCTGAGAAAGGTGGTGGACGCGAGCGCGACGAGATCAAAGGACACGTAAAAGGCGCGAGCAGTGAGCAAAAGATCGTGTTGTATGCGCGCAGCGGCGCCTGGTACGTGCAGCCTTTTGCTGATCAGCCGTTTACCAAAATCGAAGCGGACTCGACCTGGGGTAATACAACACATCTGGGCACGGAATACGCCGCGCTGCTCGTCGAATCCGGTTACGCGCCTGCACCGATAACATCCACACTGCCCGCGCCTGGTCACGGCGTTGTTGCTGTGACGATCGTCGAGGGCCGGCCGCCGTTCTGGCGCACGCGCTGGTTCCGACTTTCACTCGTGTTAGCAGCACTGTTGTCGTTGTTTGCGCTTTATCGCTGGCGCATACACCAACTCCAAACGCAGCTATCACTCCGCTTCGAAGAACGACTTGCCGAACGCACACGCATCGCACAGGATCTTCACGACACGCTCTTGCAGGGACTCGTCAGCGCGTCGATGCAGTTACACGTCGCGAACGATCAGCTTGCGGAAGACTCGCCTGCCAAACCGCTCGTGGGTCGTGTGATGCAGTTGATGACCCAGGTCATCGAGGAAGGACGTGACGCGGTTCGTGGGCTTCGTTCGACGAGTGGTAATGCTGACCGTTTGGAAACTGCCTTTTCGCGAGCTGTGCAGGAGTTTGGTAACGGACAGGTGAAAGACTACCGCGTGATCGTCGAAGGAGCGCCGCGCGAGCTGCACCCGATTATTCGTGATGAAGCTTATCGTATCGGCCGCGAGGCTTTGGCAAATGCGTTTCGTCATGCGCACGCGAGTAAGATTGAGGTCGAGCTCGATTACTCAACAAAGCATTTGCGCATCCTGGTCCGTGACGACGGCGCGGGGATCGATGAGCAAGTGTTGCAAACTGGTAAAGACGGGCACTGGGGACTCGCAGGTATGCGCGAGCGTGCCGAAAGCATTGGCGCGCGGCTGAAAGTTTTGAGCCGCACCAACGCGGGAACAGAAGTAGAATTATTAATTCCGAGCAACGTCGCGTTCAAGAAAGCGAAGAAAGATCATGAGTAATAAACAACCGATTCGAGTCTTCAGTGTTGACGATCATCCGTTGCTGCGTGAAGGCATCGCGACACTCGTGAACAATCAACCGGACATGACGCTCGTTGGTGAAGCGTCGACAGGTGCTGAGGCGACGCAACAGTTCAGGCAATACGCGCCGGACGTGACTTTGCTGGACCTGCGATTGCCGGACATGAGTGGCATCGACGTTTTGATCGCGATCCGCAGTGAGTTTCCCCAAGCACGGATCGTAATGCTGACGACTTTCGAAGGCGACGTCGAGGTCCAAAGGGCGCTGCAAGCAGGCGCGCGCGGCTACCTGCTGAAGAACATGCCACCTTCGGAATTGCTGGACGTGATTCGTCAGGTTCATGCCGGCAAAAAACGAATCCCGCCTGAGATAGCGTCTCAACTACTCGAACACATGAGTGATGAAGGTCTGACGGAGCGTGAAGTCGAGGTGCTACGTGAAGTCGCTGACGGTAATCGAAACCGTGAGATCGCCGAGAGACTGTTTATCTCAGAAGAGACTGTCAAAGTTCATATCAAACACATCATGGAGAAGCTCGGCGCCGCCGATCGCACGCAAGCCGTCGCAATCGGTGTTCGCCGCGGCATCATCCAACTTTAGCCACAAAAAGGCACAAATTAAACTTGACACAAAATGCACAATCAAACGTTAGGCAGGGTTTGTGCCTTTTTATCTGATATGCGCCTTTTTGTGATCAACAATTTGTCCCACTTTGCGGCATAACACCAAAGTGGTATCCAAAGTTACCTGCATTGCTGGATTCATCCTTTCTTCAGAACAGATAGAGTTTTCCGGTAAAGGAGATACTCATCTGCAACGCTTCTTTTCCGCGTTTCCCGACCGATGGCGGGGTTTTGGTTTACTGCTACTGCGTGTGCTCGTTGCTGTATCGGTGATAGTGCAAACGATTGCGTACCTCGGAGCAGCGGAGACTTTGGCGGGCTGGTCCATCGTCATGCTGCTCCTCGCAAGCGCCGCGTGTCTGCTGCTTGGTTTCGTTACTCCGGTCGCAGCAGTTTTGATTGGATTAACTTCGCTCGGGCTCGCTTTTTGGACCACACCTTATCCGATTCAGGAACTCGAAGTCGTGGTGCTTGCAATCGTGATCGCATTACTCGGCCCCGGCGCATTTTCAATCGACGCACGCATGTTTGGCCGTCGTGAAATCCTCATCCCCGTAACGCGTCGACAATAGACCTGGACCACAGCGGTAGGTTGTGTTTCGCGGCGGCCTCGTTGTACGTCGCGAGGAGCTTACGCTGATCGCAGAAACATTCGATCAGTTTCGCGCGGCCGAAAGTCTTCTCGATCACGACTGACATCTTCCATCCCACCGTGTACCACGGTCCCTGAACGCCAAAGAATGAATAAGCCGTCTTCTGAATCTGATCTTCCGTCAACTTGTTTCCAAGTATATCGACGAAAAACTGTTCCACCTTCTTCAAATCGTCATCGAAGTTTGCGACGTCTTTGTCCCAACGCGCGCGCTCGTCTGGGCCACTGACTGCGTGTGGATGAATGTCCGGACCACCCGCAGCTGCGAGCATCGCGAAACCCTCACCAAACGCACCCACGAGCTTGATCGCGATCTGCGTATTCACCGGCAACTTCTTGATCTCCTCAGCGGTGCTCGCCGCCGGACAACTGCCGCCGTAGCCGATATGGTGAAGCTCATGGGCGAGCGTGTTCTCAAACTTCTTTTGACCCACTGCCGGATCGAGATAAAGAAAGATCGCGGGATCCTCTTTTACTTCAAACACAAAACTGTTTTCGCGTGGCTTGATCACGGGATAAATCTTCGCGCGGATCTGCGCGTCTTTCGGTAAATAGGCGAGCGCCAGTCGCGCCGCTCCCGAAACGTCAGCGCTTTTCCAACGCGCGAGCGTCTCTTCAAGCGACGTTGTGCGTTGCGCCAGCTCGTCGGACATGACGAACGTCTTGAAGTCAGCGTCTTCAAACGAACGCTGCATCGAAGTCTCGCGTTTCTTCAGCCGCACGTAACCTTCGCTCTGAAAAATGCGTTGCCAGTCGGTTTCGGTGATAGTCTGATTCGTCTTGCGTTTCGCGAGCACGCTGAGCACGGCTTCGGGTTCGTCTGTTATCAACCGCACGTTCACTTGCGCGGCGGCTGACCCAAACGCAAACAGGACAATGAGACAAACTCTTAACGCCATATACCTTCCCTTTTCGTCACGACCTCAGGCCACTTCGTCACATGTTTACCACAAAAATACGCGCGACGGTGTTTCTACGCTAACAGGAGCCAAAAACATGTTTGATTCAACACGACGAAATTTCCTTCGCCAAACCTCGCTCGGACTCGCTGCTACCGGCGTGTCGGGACTCGTTCTGTGTTCACACGCACAGCC
>DATFDT010000159.1:0-6568 GCA_035251975.1 Pyrinomonadaceae bacterium
TTTTAGTCTCTGTTGAGGATCCTCCTTCTCAACCAATGCTTCTATCCTGATGTGGTCTCCACGGCACAACACCTCACTGATCTTGCCACCGCTCTGACGGCGCGCGGGCACGAAGTAACAGTTATCGCAAGCGATCGCGGCTATGACGATCCAACAACGCGCTTCAAACGTCGTGAGATCTGGAACGAGGTCGAGATTATTCGCATCCCATCGCTCTCGTTTGGAAAAAACAATCGTTGGCGTCGCGCTTTGAACTTCGCGAGCTTCCTGTTCGTGTGCTCGCTGCGTTTGCTCACCTTGCGACGTTTCGCCGTTGTGGTCGCGCTCACGTCTCCACCTTTGATCTCGTTCCTGGGCGCGCTGTTTGTGAAGCTCAAAGGCGGAAGCTTCTGTTTCTGGGTGATGGATCTAAATCCGGACGAAGCGATCGCCGCCGGATGGCTCGACGAGAAATCAGTAGCGAGCCGCGTGTTGCAACGCATGCTGAACTACAGCTTCCACACTGCATCGCATACGGTCGTGCTCGATCGCTTCATGAAAGAACGTGTGATTGCGAAAGGTTTTGATCCGGCACGCATCGCGGTTGTGCCACCCTGGTCCCACGACGATCACGTTCAATTTTCAGCGGCGGGAAGGGAAGAGTTTCGACAGCAGCACGGCCTGGCGGAGAAGTTTGTAGTGATGTACTCGGGCAATCACAGTCCATGCCACCCCCTCGACACGCTCCTCGAAGCTGCGCGGGCACTCCATGACCGACCGGAGATCGTTTTCTGCTTCATCGGCGGCGGGAGCGAGCAGATCAAAGTGCGTGAACTCGCGGCCCAACTAACGAACGTGAAGTGCTTGCCGTATCAACCACTGAATGAGCTTTCGAGTTCTTTATCAGCGGCGGATCTGCATGCGGTCGTGATGGGCAACGAGTTTGTCGGGATCGTTCACCCGTGCAAGATCTACAACATCATGTCGATCGGTGCGCCAACACTTTACATTGGTCCAACACCGAGCCACGTAACCGACATCGCATCGCAGCAGCAGGGCCGGTTCTTCATCACTACTCACGGCGATGTTGATGGCGTTGTCAAAGGAGTTTGCGAAGCAATGCAGCAACGCGAGCGACAGCCAGTCATCTCTTTCGGTAAACACACGCTCTTGCCCCAACTGATCGACGTAATTGAAACCAAACATTCTGAAAATCCTGTCATCCTGTCTGATCACGCAATCACCCAAAGGTAATCACGTTGAAAACTTACTTCGCCCTCTTTCTGATCGCGACGGTGGCTTCACTAGTCACAACTCCTCTCATTCGCCGGTTGTGCCAACGTTACAAACTGCTCGACGTACCGCTTGACGGTCGACGCATTCATCGCACCGCTGTTCCTCGACTTGGCGGTATCGCGCTCTATATCTCGTGCCTGGCAACACTCTCGCTGCTTTGGTTCTGGGACAACCTGCTGACACAAACACTCAGCGGCATGAAATCCGAGATCCTCACGCTGCTCATTCCAGCAACACTCGTGTTGCTTCTTGGCGCGTACGACGACTTACGCGGCGCGAATGCTGTGGTGAAGTTTATCGGACTCGGCCTCATCGCAACGCTGTTCTATGCGATGGGTGGTCGCATCGACGCGCTCTCGATCCCGCTCTTCGGCTCGTGGCATTTGCCGGCGCTCGTGTCGTTCACCGTGACGGTTGTGTGGCTCGTAGGCATCGCGAATGCGTTCAATCTCATCGACGGACTGGACGGGCTCGCATCGGGCGCGGCGCTTTTTGCTTCACTTGTGATCCTTGGCGTTTCCGTTTCGCAGGACCGGCCGTTGACGATCGTTGTGGCGCTCGTGTTGTGTGGCGCGCTCGCAGGATTTCTACGTTACAACTTTAATCCCGCCTCGATCTTCCTCGGTGATTCCGGATCGCTGTTTACAGGTTTCCTGCTCGCGGCGCTCTCGGTTTTAGGGACACAGAAAGCAACAACAGCAGTCGCGATTGTTGTGCCGATTCTCGCGTTCGGATTTCCCGTTGTTGATACGACGATGACGATGGGCCGCCGGCTGCTGAGTCGCAAGCCTGTATTTCAGGGTGATAACGAACACATTCATCACATGCTGCTCGCGCGCGGCTGGTCGCAGCGTCGAGCGGCGCTCGTGCTCTACGGTGTCTGTTTGTTATTTGGTTTGCTGGCGCTGATCTTTCCCGTGACGGGATCGAAGCTCCCGGGATTCATGATGTTTGTGATCTCGGTGGCAGTGATCATCGCGGTAGGCCACCTGCGTTATCACGAGGTTGACGAGCTGCGTGCTGGTGTCAAACGGACTGTCGGCGATCGTCGTCTGCGCGTAGCGAACAACATCCGCGTGAGACGCGCGGCGGTGGCCGTGTCGAAGGCGTCGGATCTGGACGAGATGTTTGAAGCAGTGCGGCAGTTGCTGGAGTTCGGAGAGTTCAGTTTTGCTAGTGCGGAGGTTGGGCCACCCGGACGCAGACACGTTAACTGGTCCTGGCCGCATGATGTTGAGCCTTCTGTAGGAGATTGGAGCATTCGTCTGCCACTCGTGAAGGATGGCGTGGAGTGGGGATGGTTGAACTTTTACCGCAATGTTGAGAGTGAGCCGTTGCTGGTGGATATGAATTATTTGGCGGATCTGTTCCGGCGGGAGTTTACTGATGCCGCAGCACGAATCTTTGCGATGGATGAAGAGCCTGTAGCTGTGATGGCAATGACGGCTGAGAACGCTCGATAGGATTTCTCACGCAGCGGCGCAGCGGCGCAAAGGAAAGCTGTAACGGTAGGCTGATCTTCTTGCGGTTTTCTTTGCGCCGCTGCGCCGCTGCGTGAGAGTTTTTGGTGGCCTTGCTAAACAAAATAGTATTCGGAGCACTCGTCGCCTTGATCGTGGTCACTGCAGTCCCGTATGGCACGGTCGAGCCCTGGTGGAAGGCGGCTTTCGTCTGCGCAGTCTTTGCGATTTGCATACTCGCGCTTATCGAGAGTTTGGTAACCGGCAAGATCGAGATTCGCGGCAGATCCGTTTTACTCCCGATCCTCGCACTTTCTACGCTTGCGTTTCTGCAGACACTTTCACTCGGGGCGCGCACGGAAGCGAATCTCCAGGTCTGGAACGCGATCAGCGCCGATCCATATCAAACACGCTTTTTTACGCTTCAAATGCTTGCGCTAACAGCGTTTCTCGCGTTGCTCTATCGGTATGCAAATACGGAGCGGCGCATTCGTGTGTTGGTCTTTACAGTACTCGCAATCGCTGTCGCGAGCGCCGTCTTCGGAATACTCCGACAGAGTACACAACAACAGACCGGATTTCTTTTGCCCTTACTCAAACAGAATCAGGGGTACGGACAGTTCGTCAACAAAAACCATTTCGCGTATCTGATGGAAATGGCCTTCGGCCTCGGACTCGGCATTATTCTCGGCGGCGGCGTAAAAAGAGATCGACTGATGGTCTATGCGGCATTGCTGCTGCCGGTTTGGACTGCGCTCGTGTTGGCGAATTCGCGTGGGGGCGTGCTCGCGATGATTGCGCAGATCGTCGTTGCTGTGTTTTTGTTAACGAGCGTTCAGAAGGTCAGACAATCGTTCGCGCTCAGAGCCGCGTTACTAATTGTCCTTGTCATCGGGGTAGTGCTGGGGACAATTTGGGTGGGGGGCGATCGACTGGCGACGAACTTCGAAAACGCGAGTAGTGAGTTAGCATCCGACACATCGCGACAGGGCGTGAGTCGCAACGAGATCTGGCGCGCGACGTTGAAGATGTTTGCGGCGCATCCGATCCTCGGTGTCGGTTTGGGTGGTTACTGGATCGGCATTACGGCTTATCATGATGCGTCGGGGTTAATGACGCCGCAGGAAGCGCACAATGATTATCTCGAGTTGCTTTCGAGCGGTGGCGTAATCGGGTTTGCATTGGGTGTTTGGTTTGTGGTGGCTGTGGCGCGCCAAGCGCGTCAAAATCTGATCGGGGATGTTGGTTACATGCGCGCGGTGAGATTCGGAGCGATACTCGGCATCGCCGGCGTTGCGGCTCACAGCCTCGTGGATTTTGGTCTGCACATCATCGTTAACGCGGTCGTCTTTATGATGTTGATAATGGTCGCAACGACGGAGTTTTCTCCCGCAAAGGCGCTAAGGCGCAAAGAAGAGTCATGAAACACACAATCCCTTTGTGTCTTTGCGCCTTGGCGGGAAAAATCTCTGTTATATGCCTCACGATCTCTGTTGCAGCCGCGTCGCTGCCAATCCAGGACATCGGTGGAACGCTCGCGTTCCAGGGGCAGGACATCATCGGTGGCGCGGCGATCATCTTCAAGCCACCGAAGCGTGTCAGAGATCTGGCCGGCAACACCGCGGCGATGCTTGCGAGCGCGAGGCGGCCGTCACGCTCGAACCGGCCATCAGAGGTCGCTCGCAACAATAGCCGTCCCACCGCACAACCAACACCAGCGATTACGGCGGCAACAACGACAACCGTAGAGAATCGCGCTGAAGCACTTAAAGAACAAGGCAATACGCACTACGATCGCGGCGATTACCAACAAGCGATCGATGCCTACCAGAACGCAGTCAAGCTCGATGCGAACGACGCCGATGTCTACAACAATCTCGGCGCAGCCTATTTCAATCTCAACCAGGCAACTGCCGCCGCCGCCGCATTTCAAAAATCAATCTCACTAAAGTCTGACGACGCGGATGCTTTCAACAATCTCGGCGCGAGTTTGTACAAGGCCGGACGGTACCGGGAAGCAAGCGAGGCGTTTCAGAATGCAGTAAGGCTCACACCCAACGACGCTGACGCGCTCAACAATCTTGGTGCAGTGTATTACGTGCTCGAACAATATGACCGCGCGCTCGACAGTTTCCAGAAAGCGACCGCTGCAAGCCCCAGTTCTGCCGACGCGCATTACAACCTCGGCAACGCTTATTACATGAGCGGTAGAAATCGCGAAGCGCAGACAGCGTATCGCAGAGCGATTGAGTTGAGATCTGACTACGTCGAAGCGAAGACGAACCTTGGCAGTTTATTGATTGCATCCGATCCTAATCGCGCGGCCGCCGAGTTGCAGGAATCGCTGAGACTTCGTCCCAATAATCCAGTCGCTTACAACAACCTTGGCTACGCATACGTGAAGATCGCTGAGACTGTTGATCGAGCGAATGCGGTGCAGTACCTGCGGCAGGCTGTCGCAGCGTACAAGGAAGCGCTGCGATTAAAGCCGGATTACGTGAAGGCGATGAATAATCTCGGCGCGGCTTACAACAAACTAGGTCAATACCAGGAAGCCGCGGATGTGCTTCTACGTGCAACACGTGCGAAGCCAGATTTCCCCGAGGCGCATTACAACCTCGGCACCGCGCTCTACAACCGTAACGATTTCAAAGGCGCTGTCACAGAATTCCAGCAAGCCGTGCGACTCCGGCAGGACTACGCCGACGCCTTCAACAGTCTCGGTACGGCGCTCTACAAAGATCAGCAATTCGACGCAGCCATCGACGCCTACAGGAAAACACTCGCACTCAAGCAGGGGAATGCAGAGACCAACAACAACCTCGGCACGGTTTACTTCCGAACGAAGCGTTACCAGGAAGCGGTGGCGAGTTTCAAAGATGCGGTCAGGATCAAGCCTGACTATGCAGAAGCGCATTTCAATCTCGCGCTCACTTATGTCGCATTGAACGATCGAAAAGGAGCGTTGGAACAGTACAACCGTTTGAAGAAGTTGAATCCAAAGCTGGCGGATGAGTTCTTTCAGAAGTACATCAAGAAATAGATTGGGAAAATCGTTGACCTAAACCCGCAACAACGTTAGACTTGCGCCAACAAGTGGGCGTGTGGTCTATCGCCGAGTGGTTTCTTCGAAGAAGGGATACCTAGATGAACCAAAAACAACGCGTTGGTTCGAGAGTGATTGCGGCGTTACTACTTCTCGCCATTGTCCAGATTAGTCTTCAAGTCGGACTTGCCGAACCAAACAACACGACGAATCCAGTCGTGGTTCCGCAACAGGTCGTCGCCAGATTGACGACGCGGAACAATCAGCCGGTCACTGTTAACGGACTGAGCGCGAACACCGGTGCGTCGATTTTGACAGGCGCGACGATCGAGACAGGCGCCGATCAATCCGCGACGGTGAATCTTGGACCACTCGGCACGCTCGACATCGCACCGAACACGAAGCTTGTGCTTACCTACGACGATCAGGGAAATGTCAAAGTAGTTCTAGTCTATGGTTGCGCGGTCCTGACGGCGAAGAAGAAAACGAACGGTGAGATTGCTACTGAGCAGGGCACGGCCGCTAAAAATGATCCGGCAGCGGGCGGCATTCTCAATGTTTGCTTCCCGCAGGGAGCAGCGGCGCCCACAGTTAACACTGGTGTTGCAGCAGGTGGTGCGGCGACTGGTGGTGGCGGTGGTGGTGGACTCTTCGGACTCGGCACCGCGGCGACTGTTGCGATCTTCGGCGGCATCGGCGCAGCGGCATTGACCCCGCTCTTTTTCCAGGACAATCCCAGCGGCTCGAATCCGTAATCAACAACTACTTTATTCCTTGAGAAACAACT
>DATFDT010000160.1:0-8191 GCA_035251975.1 Pyrinomonadaceae bacterium
ATTCGCTCGTCTCGTCTCGCGGAACGTGATCGACTCGTCTGTACCAACAACAGTTATCGTCTTTCGCGATGATGCATCGTTTACGCCGTTCAAACCCGTCTACGGCGGACGACCAACAAGTATCTCCGGCTTCTTTCTGCCAGGCGACGATGTCAACTACATCGCTCTATCGCTCGATCCGCGCGGAGATCCTTACGGCACTGCGTTTCACGAGTACGTTCACTTGCACGTCAAAGACAACATACCCAATGCACCAATCTGGCTTAACGAAGGACTCGCTGAGCTCTACGAAGCGCTGCAATTCTCCGGTAACGACGTCATCATCGGCATGCCAGACCACAATTACCTTTACACCCTGCGCGTGGCAGAAATGCTGCCGTTGAAAACACTCTTTGCGGTCGGCCTCGACTCGCCACACTACAACGAACGGGATAAGGCCGGGCTCTTCTATGGAGAGTCGTGGGCCCTCGTGCATTACCTGATGTTCGGCGATCGCGCGCGACAGGATCAGTTCAGGCGATTCCTCCAACGTATCGGTAGTGGCGACGATGCGGCAAAGGCGATCGAAACGACTTACGGAACGACTCTCGACGTCATCGAGCAAGAGCTGGAAACGTACGTGCGGCGCGGACAACTGACCGCACAACGCATTACGGGTGTTGCCAACCCGGAAGCTTACCGTTCTTATACAGCTACGCAACGGTCAGCACTGACTGATAGCGAAGCGTACTATTACCTCAGCGATCTATCGCTTCACATGGGCCGCTACACCGTCGCCGAGCGCGGTCTCAAAGAGGCGATTACGCAGGATCCGGGTTTTCTTCCCGCTTATGCGGCGCTCGGCTCGATGTATGTTGAGCAACGCCGCTACGCGGAGGCGAAGAAGTATCTCCAGAAGGCGACAACTTCACCGCAGAGTTATCTCGTTCATTACTATTATGCTTATGTTCTGAGTCGGGAAGGAGTGTCTGAAAACGGCGAGGTCACGCAATACTCACGCGAGAATGCCGCAGTGATGCGCGAACAACTCCAGCAATCGATCAAGCTCGCCCCGAATTACGCGCCTGCTTATTACTTACTCGGAGTGGTTAATTACTTCAGCGACCGGATTGATGAAGCGCTCGAGATGGCCCAAAAGGCGCAACAGCTCTCGCCGGGGAACAAGAACTACGCCGAGCTGGTGGACGATATTAAGCAGAACCGTGCCGGCAACACGACAGCGCGCGAGCGTCGCGAGCCGATCAAGAGCGACTCGATCGCCGAGCCAACACGAACGACAAGTTCTCGCATGCTTGGCGGTGAGAGTGGTCCAGTAGCGATCAATGATGGGCGAACAGTCGACAGCTCAGGTGCGTTGCCGACAGTTGATGACGTACTCAACAAGTATGTGCAAGCCATCGGCGGCGCTGCGGCAGTGAACGCGGTGACCAGTCGCGTGGTGAAAGGTACGCTCGACATAGTCGGGGTGAGCAGAGGTGGAACGTTCGAAACTTACACGGTCTCTCCAAACAAATCGCTCAGCATCGTAAAACCTGGGCCAACGGAAACAATGAAGGCCGGTTACAACGGTCGCATCGGTTGGATGCAAACGCAAACCGGCGTGCGCCTACTGAAGGGCGCTGAGCTGGATGCGGTGAGGAGCGATGCCGACCTTTACCCAATAATCAACCTGAAAAACAATTATCCGAAGTTGACGCTGGCGGGCAAAAGCAAGATTGGTTATCGCGAGGTTTACGTGCTTGATTTGCAGCAGGCGAGTGGCGCCGTGGATCGACTCTTTATTGATGCCGAAAGCTACTTACCGGTCCGCATGAACACCATCCGCATTCTCCAGGGCGCCTCGATACCCGTCGAGATTTACTTCGACGACTGGCGCGACGCCGATGGCCTCAAAATGCCTTACGTGCTCACACACAGTTTTCAGAAGCGCACCATGACGCTCACCGTGAAAGAGATCAAGACCAACGTCCCCGTTGACGCCAAAATCTTCGAGAAGCCTTAACGCGCAGAGCGCCGCGACTTGATCACCTCTCCCAGCAAGTCTGGTTTTGTCGAGTCGCGCTCGAGATGTGGGTAGCGTTCGCCGCCGTGATAATTCAACTTGTGCACCCCGGTAAAACTGCCGTTTTCGACAACTAACTCGATCGATGTGGTACTGCTTTTCGCCGCTGTAATCGCTTCGTGAAGCACATCGGTGGACCATGGTCGGCCATTCACCGTGATTATTTTCATACCCGGCGCGAGTCCTGCTTTTGCTGCGTCGAGATTTGGATTCACATCCATGACGCTGCCGTCTTCTTTCAACATGGCGCCAATTGAATACATAAGATCGACACTCTTACGCGCGTGATCTCCCAAGCGAACCAGCGTGTTCGGTTTATCCGTGTAGACCAGTTTCCAGCCGCCGCCGGTGATGCCGGCAAGTGGTGCGTGCGGCGCAATTTGATAGATTCTTTCGGTCAGGAAGCGGCGCCAGTCGTACGGCATAATTTCGTTAAGTGTATTCACGACGTCGTCGAATGTGTAAGTTTTGACTAGCGGAGGCGTGTCTGATCCGCCATGGAACCGGCGACAGAAATCATCGAGCGACAGTTTGCCGTTGCTGCGTTGCCGGATCAGCACATCGGCATCGAGCCAGACCAGCGAGCCTTCATCGTAATAGTCAACGCGGCGGCGGTAATTCATCCATGCTCGCGGCGAGGGATAGGTAAACTGCACGGCGACGGCTGTATCAACGAGCGGTCGCCATTGCCGGCCTGACTGCATCTCAAATTCAGCCGCCACGGCAGCCATCGCTTCGCGGAAGTCATCCGCGGTCCACAGTCCACTGCGGGCCGGCAAAACGCGACCGAGATATTCAGTTAACCCCTCATAAACCCACAGCAGCTCGCCGCGCATCGGTTGCTCAAAATCAGGCGTTGTGAGTCCTGCGGGACGGCGGTATTTGCCGTTCCATGAGTGGGCATATTCATGGCCTATCAAGTCGGCAAAATCAATCAACTCCAGCTCATCAGACAAAGCTTTCTCACCAACTCCATCCTCACTTGACTCGTGATGTTCCAAGCCTTCGCTGCCACCATGATCGCTGAACGTAACCAGAAATTTGTAGCTTCTATAGTGACGCGCACCAAACAGCGCGTAAGCTTCCTGCACCAGATTTTTCAGACCAGCTAACGTCTCGGGCTTCATCTCGAGGGCCGCAGGTGTATCAGCGACTGCGTCAATCTCATGCATGGTGCCTGTAGACGTTAGTGCGAACCTGCGAAAGTTTTCGCCGATGATGGCCGGAGAATCGACTAACTCGGTGAGCGAAACTTCTTTGAACTGAGATCCATCTTTGTTCTCGCTCAGCACCGGCAACGCGCTCGCAGACTTCCATCCCGCCGGCAACAGCAATGAAGCACGTACTTGAATGGTGTCGCTCTTCATTTCTCTCGGATAGAGAATTAGTCTGTTCCACTTGATGCGCGCGAGTTTTGCACTCGCCGTTGTTTCTGGTTGAGAAACGTCGTCGAAGGAAACCTCGAGCTCATCGGCTCCGGGGGGAACTTCACAGTGAAAGGCAAACATCTCCACCGCGTCACGTTGCCAGGCGATTGGTTTACCATTTGCGCTTAACTTCAGACCAACGAGATCGTTGAGGAAGAAAGTTCCTCTTCTCTGTGCATCCTCTGTGTTCTCTGTGTCTCCGTGGTGTTTTTGCTCGGAATTCATCAACCACAGAGACACAGAGAACACAGAGGTTGCACAGAGAAAACGATATGTAAGGACTTTTGTGTAACGCCGCGTGTCGCTACTCTCGATAAAGGTTATCGAACCTCATGCTCGAGGGTGTGAAGCGCAGGTCAACGGTCCCCGTTGGGCCATTGCGCTGCTTTGCGATGATTAGCTCGGCGATGTTCTTTCGATCTTCGGGCATTGCTTCGCGTTCTTCCGCTGTTTTGTATTGCTCTTCGCGGAAGATGAAGGCCACCACGTCTGCATCCTGTTCCAGAGCGCCCGATTCACGCAGGTCTGCGAGTTGCGGGCGGTGATCGGAGCGTGATTCGGGGGCGCGTGAGAGCTGCGACAATGCAACGAGCGGTACGTTCATCTCTTTCGCGAGTCCTTTCAACTCGCGCGAGATTTGGGACACTTCCTGCTGCCGCGATTCAGTACGCTTCGATGACCCACTCATCAACTGCAAGTAGTCAACGATGATCAGGTCGAGTTTTTTCTGTTCGGCTGCGAGTCGTCGCGCCTTCGCACGCATCTCGAGGACGCTCAGTCCCGGTGTGTCGTCGAGAAAGATCTTCGTGTCAGCAAGCACGCCGAGTGACTTCGCGATCTGGGCCCACTCGAGTCGCGAGAGAAAGCCATTGCGGAAACGCTGCGCATCAATGTTGCCCTGCGCACAAAGCATGCGCATCACAAGCGACTCCTTCGACATTTCGAGTGAAAAGACGCCGACGCACGCCCCGGAAAGAATCGCCGCATTCTCCGCCAGCATCAACGCGAAACTCGTCTTTCCCATCGACGGTCGCGCGGCGAGGATGATCAGGTCGGAGTTCTGAAGTCCTGAAGTCATCTTGTCGAGATCGGCGAAGCCGGTGGTGAGTCCCGTCAGCACAGCCGCGCGGCCTTCCATCTCCTGCACTTTCTCGAGCAAACTTTCAGCAATCGGTTTCACGTGCATAAAACCTTGCCTTACTCGTTCGTCGGCGAGTTGGAAGATCGCGTGCTCGGCGTGATCGAGAATGAGCTCGGGCTCGTCTTCTTCAGCGAGTGCTTCCTGGGTGATCTTGTTGGAGGCTTTGATGAGCTGTCGTAACATCGACTTACCGCGAACGACTTTCGCGTAGTGAGCGATGTTGGTTGAGTGCGGCAGCCCGTAGGTCAGGTTAGTGATGAAACTGATCCCGCCGACTGCTTCGAGCGAGCTCTCTTTCTTCAGCTCCTCGCCGATGAGAATCGGATTGATCTCTGCGCCACGCTCGAAGAGCATGATCATCGCGACGAAGATGCGACGGTGCGACGGCACGTAGAAGTCTTCCGGGCGGAGTTGTTCGATTGCCTGGCTGATCAGGCCGTTATCGAGCAGGACGGCACCGAGTATCGCTCGTTCTGCTTCGGCACTGTTTGGGAGAGCACGCTCGAAGGGTTGTTCGCGAATAGGATCTGGACTGGCCATAATAAAAAGACGCTGCAAGTCGTATTAACATGCAGCGTCCATAATGAGCAATGGATTTTCTTTCGTAAATCCCTAAATCGTGTTTTAAAGATCCGCGTTAATCCGCGTTCTCTTCTTCGTTGGGTTTCGCAATCTCGGCTTCCTGTTCCGGCGTCAAATGACCGACGATCACTTCGCCTTCCGGAGCCACTCTGACTTTCAGATCGATCGTGACCTCACGGTGCAATCGCACCGGCACCGTGTATTCACCTACGCGTTTCAAAGGCTCGCGCAAGTGAATGCGATGACGATCTATCTCGTAGCCTCGCTCCTGAAGCGCCTCAGCCACGTCCATCGAAGTGACCGAACCGTAGAGGAGTCCCTGCTCGCCGGCTTTTCGCTTAAACTCGAGCTCGAGCGTGCTCATTTGCGCGCTCTGTGCTTCCGCACTCGAGCGTTCCTTCGCTTCCTTCTTCAACAACGCCGCGCGCTCGGATTCGATTCCCTTGACGTTACCCGCCGTCGCTTCAACTGCGAGGTTGCGAGGCAGAAGGTAGTTGCGAGCGTAGCCCGATCTAACTCTGACAATCTCACCACGCGCGCCCAGATCGTCAACATCTTCGCGCAAAAGTACTTTCGTGTGTGCCATCCGTTTTCTCCCTTTAGTCGGTCGTGTACGGAAGGAGCGCGATGTTTCGTGCGCGCTTGATCGCTTCCGCCAGCATGCGCTGGTGCGTTGCACAGTTGCCGGAGATTCGTCGCGGCAGGATCTTCCCACGCTCGGGTAGATAGTTCTGCAACAGCCTCACGTCCTTGAAATCGATAAGGTCTACTTTGTCGATACAGAACCGGCAAACGCGCCGGCGGTGCATACGGCGACCACCACCGCGACCGCCGCCCATTGGCCGTCTATCGCCGTCGTCATCGGAATCATAACCACCGCCGCGCTGGCGGTCTTCATAATTGGTTGCCATAACTTATCCTCTTCAACTCGTCGGTCAATCCACAGATTACGCAGATATTTTTAATCCGTGTAATCTGTGGATAAAGAACTTTATTCGCCGGAAGCTTCGGCAAACTCCATCGCTGGTCCACGACGCCGGTGCTCACCAGGCGCAGGGCGCTTCGCAGCTTTACGAGCGCGACGATCCTTCAACTTCTCCGCGCGCCTGCGGTCTTCATCCACGCGCACCGTGATGTAGCGCAACACGCGATCGTTAACGCGCATGCGGCGTTCAAGCTCGGCAATCTCCTTGCCTGAGCCCTCGATCTCGATCAGCACAAACGTACCGTCTTTGTGGTGCAGGATTTCATAAGCGAGCTGGCGCTTGCCCATAGTCTCGGCCTTAACCACTACACCGCCCTGATCGGTAATGATCTGGGAGAAGCTCTCGGTGAGTTTCGGCACGTCATCATCGGCCGTCGGGTCTACTATGAAGACCACTTCGTACTGTCTCTTTGTATCCAACTCAAACCTCCAATAAGGTCACATTCAATTAAAAACACTCATCGCTTTCAAAGCGCCGTCCCTGATAATCGTTCGTATCGCGTCTGCACTCTGCGCGATCGTTTCTTCGAAGATTGTTCGCTCACCACGTGAAAACGTGTCGAGCACAAAACGCTTCGAATCCGAGATCGGATGTTCCGGCTGAATTCCGATCCGCAATCGGATGAACTCATCCGTTCCGATCGATGCGATGATCGATTTCAAACCGTTGTGCCCACCAGCCGAGCCACGCTCGCGTATGCGAATCTTGCCCACCGGTAACGCGAGATCATCCGAAATCACAACCAACTGATTGATCGGCGACTCGCTTTCGATCTTCCGGAGTAAACACGCGACCGCTTGTCCACTCAGGTTCATGAAGGTTTGCGGTTTCACTAACTTCGTCCGCGTGCCTTCAATCTCGCCGCGACCAACCAGCGAACTGCACTCGCGGCTATTAACGCTGATGCCCTCGTCGTGGGCCAACCTGTCAATCAACATAAACCCGAGATTGTGTCGTGTCGACTCGTACTCTTTCCCGGGATTTCCTAAACCGACGATAAGCTTCACAAGATTTACAAGATTTTCAGGATTAACAGGATAGATCTTGTAAATCTTGTAAATCCTGTAATCCTGTCTAACAACTTCCTCAGCCTTCTTCGCCCTCTTCGTCTTCCTTCTTGCCCTTACCAATAACTTCGGGCTCGGCAGGCTCTTCACCTTCAACAGGCGTTGGCGCGACCTCTTCCTTCACGATACCGACAGTCGCAATTACCTGATCGCCATCGGTAAGTATCTCGACTCCCTCAGCGACCTTAATATCCGAAACGTGCAGCATCTCGTGAACGTCGAGATTAGTCACATCAACCTCGAGCGTGTCAGGAATCTCGCGCGGCTCGCAACGAATCTCGATCTCGCGAATGATCTGTTCGAGCACACCCTGCTTCTCGCGAACACCGACGGGCTCGCCAGTCAGGTGCAAAGGCACTGTCACTTCGATCTTCTGTCCCTTGACGAGTCTCGCCAGGTCCGCATGAATCAACCGACCCTTGACCGGATCGATCTGTCGATCGTGAAACATCACTTCACTCGCGCCAACGCCCTCGACGTCGATCGTGAAGATCGTGTTTCGCCCTGATTCAGAGCGCAGGATCGCAGCCAACTCTCTCAGCGGAGCGACAGCGGCAACAGTTTCCGCGTCACCACCATAAACCGTTACGGGCACGAGCCCATCGCGCCGCGCGCGTCGCGCATCATTCTTGCCGCGACCATCGCGCAGCTTTGCCTGCACCTTGTACTCTTTTTTCTCCGCCATGATTTTCTCCCCTACACAAACTTTCAGCGACCCGGGCATCACGTTAGGAGCCCAGGTCGCTGATGGTCTTCATTCAAGCCATCAGGTGTTTGCCCTTCGTCTAAACGAAGAGCGAGGAAACTGAAGTCTCCTCGTGGATCGACTTGATCGCTTTCGCCAGAAGCGGCGCGATACTTAGTACTTTTATTTTATCCAGCTCGCACGCATGATCGCGGAGCGGAATCGTATTAGTTACGATTAC
>DATFDT010000161.1:0-4724 GCA_035251975.1 Pyrinomonadaceae bacterium
CTACTTGCGCGCGTCAAACGTCTGGCCGACTCCGTTTCCGTTCTACCCGAGCATCGTCTTTTCATCGGTGATGACGTTCTGCCTGCTGTCGTCGAGTTTGACGATGGTGTTTGGCGTGTCGGCATCGAGCAAAGGCGACAAGGCGAAGGCGAGGAAGTGGATCCTGGCAACGATCTTCTTCGGCGTGACTTTTATCGTGCTCCACTTGATCGAGTGGCAACACCTGATACACGAAGGATTGCGGCCGTTCTTCCTGCCTGAGCACTGGGTGCAGGTGTTCACGACCACTGACGGCGTGCCCCCTTCACCGCTGTTCGGCGCCACCTTCTTCACGATCACGGGCTTACACATGTTCCACGTTGCTTCGGGCGCGGTTTACCTGCTCATCGTTGCGTTGCGCGTGAACAAGTTGAAGCACGAAGACATCGAGATCAGCGGTCTTTACTGGCACTTCGTCGACCTCGTCTGGATGTTTGTTTTCCCGCTGATCTACATCATGTCAGTTGACGTTGGCGGACATTTGGCTAAATAGGCATCAGTGGAGGGAACCGGAATGACTGCACACGCACACGTTGAAGAACATTTCGCCGGCAGTAACAAACTGTTCATCTCGATCTGGGTCTGGCTGGTGGTGCTGACGCTCGTCGAGATCTTCCTCGCATACAAGCCGATGCCGATTCACCTGATGCTGATCGTGCTGCTCGGGCTGTCGATCATCAAGGCGGCGTTGATCATGGCTTATTTCATGCACTTGAAGTTTGAGCGGCTGAGCCTGATTCTCACCCTCATTCCGATGCTGGTAGTATGTATCCTGCTGTTGTTTGTTTTCTTCCCCGACAGTTTCCGTTCGGCCGGGCTGCGGTACAAGTTTAAGGAGCAACCGCCAGTCGCGCCGGCGCCGTTAGAGGAGCCGTAATGAGTTTAAGTTCGCGACGAGTCCTGGTTCTGGTGGTGTTCGCGGTGGCAGTCGTGCTGCTGGCGAATACTTATGCTGAGGCGCAGTGTTCGATGTGTCGTGCGTCGCTGACGAGCGTCACCAATTCACGGTTCATTCGCAATTTCAATATCGGCGTGCTGGTGTTGTTGATACCGCCGGTCTCGATCTTCTGTTCGATCTTTATCGTGTTGAGAAAGTATAGAAGCCACGGATGAGTAGCGATAACCCGTTAGCGATTAATGTCGAGAAAAATACCACGCGGGGGCGTGTGTGCCCGCAGTGTGGCGGGAAGATCATTCCCTCGAATCGCGCTGTTTACCAGTCAGGCGCGGATCCGACGGGATCGTTTCCACTGTGGGAATGCGAGCGGTGTGGGTATGGGGAAGTTAGCGAGCGGCGCAAGCCCGCTGGAAAGGCGAAACATTAAAGACTGTTAAGCTGATGCGCAAAGAACTCGGACTGCTGAACATCATCTGTATATTAGTCGCGCTTGGCTTTCTAGTGATGGCGGTCATTAGCGTGATCTCATCGGGCGACTTTCTCACCACCGACAATCTCTTCATCATCACCGTGAGTCTCGTGATGGCCTTGGTGTTTGCCGTCAACCCGCTGCTCTACCTCAAATCTGAAGGTCGCCTGCCACTGCCCGGCGTGAAGAAGTCGATCGCGGCGCCTGCGGGCAATAGCGAGTGGGGCCAGATCCGAGCGCAACAAGCACCGCCACTGCTCGACGCCAAAGGCCGCGCCGTGCCACCAGACGTTCGCGCCATGGTCGCGCGGATGGACCCTAACAAAGAAGCACAAAAGGTCCAGTAAGTTTGGACTCGCAATACATCTCGTATCTGCCACACCTGAACGCTTGTCTTAATGCGACCAGCGCGTTGCTCCTCTTATCAGGTTATTCATTCATCCGAGCGCGAAATGTCGCTGCTCATCGCGCGTGCCAGGTTGCGGCGCTCGTTGTTTCGCTACTCTTTCTCACGTCGTATCTCATTTATCACTACAATCACGGCTCGACGCGTTTTCAGGGCACCGGCATCGTGCGACCCATCTACTTCACGATCCTGACGACGCACACGATTCTCGCGATCGTGATCGTGCCGCTGATTATAATTACTTTCTATCGCGCTCTGCGCCAGGACTTCTCACGACATCGTCGCATCGCGCGGATCACGCTGCCGCTGTGGCTCTACGTGTCGATCACGGGCGTGATCGTTTATCTTATGCTTTACCAGATTTATCCTTCCTGAAATGACTGGCAACGGCAATCATCCGGAGATACGAGTATCAGAGGTGCGCAAGCGCATTCCGGGGTCGAAACCGATTTTGATCCTCGCGGCGCTCTTCATCGCTGCGACTTTTCTGGCCTGGTACTTCTCGTGGTTCGGTCGTGAATTGTCTGACGCAGACATCTCGAAATACCTCGCAGACGAGAAGAACCCGCGACACGTGCAACATGCCCTCTTGCAGATTCAGCAGCGTATGGAGCGTGGCGACGGCACTGCGAAGAGCTGGTACCCGCAATTAGTGACGCTGAGTGGAAATCCCGAGACAGAGTTTAGGCTGACAGTCGCATGGCTGATGGGCTTTGACAACAGCTCCTCTGAGTTTCACAACGCGCTCTTGAAGCTCGTACACGACGAGCAACCGATTGTTCGGCGCAACGCCGCCCTCGCGCTCGTCAGATTCAATGACAACAGCGGTCGTGAAGAGCTTGTTGCAGTGTTGAAGCCGTACGTGTTGAAAGCGCCTGCTGATGGTGTAGTAGCGAGCAGCATGCACGAAGGCACGAACATAAACCGCAGGACACCTCTGGCGCGTATTCAGCAGAGTGATGGAAAGGTTGTGGAATTGCGCTCGCCGTTGCCGGGACGCGTGAACAAAATCTTCAGACCAAACGGCTCTCAGATCACGCGCGACGAAGATTTCATGAGTCTGAATTCAGATGAGGGAAGCGTGTGGGAAGCCCTGCGCGCCCTGGCTTTAGTCGGAACTAAAGACGACCTACCGCTGATCGACGCTTACGCATCCTCAACCGACGCTTCCGCCCGCGTGAAGGAGCAAGCGAACCTTACTGCAAAGAGTATTATTAGCCGCGGATGAACGCAGCTAAAACTAAGCCGGAGGTGCAGGCGGCGCATCCGGAAGGGTGATCCCGTGCACGGCTTCCCAGTCGTCGGTCGGCACCATCTCGATCGCGTCCCACGGACAGCCATCGAGAAACGCCCCGTCCGGACCTTTGCTCGTACACTTCTGACACCCGATGCACAGGTAAGGATCGACTTCGATGCGCCCGAACGGAGGATGATCTTCGTCAGGCACCCAGAACATGCATGCTTCAATCGGACAGTACTCGATACACGCCGGTGACCCGGAGCAGCCAGTGCAACAATCGGTGGTGATCGCAAGTATGCGCGGGCGCTTCTTGCGGGTGGCCTTTCCATCGCCCTCGGACATAGGCCAGTGTTTGTCTACGATGTCGTACATCCGCTATTTGAGCCTCGTGATAACTTGGGTTGATCGCCCTTCGACTCTAACATAGCTTTGCGGAATTCCTCAACGATTTGTGTCAGTTGGGTTCTTTGCGCGTTCTTTGCTTGCCGCGGAATGTCAGTCGCTTTAAAGAATGTGATCGAAACCAATTCGGGAGGAATAAACATGCAGGCAGTTACCGGAGTTTTCAAATCACAGGATCAAGCAGACAATGCAGTCAAACAGTTAAGAAGTCTTGGTATACCGGACAAAAGGATCGGAATCGTAAGGCCCGGCAATGCGCCGGAACGACTCGAAGCTAGTGTACCGGTCAGCGACACTGAAGAACCAGGCATGGGCCGCGCAATGGGTGCAGCGGTCGGCGGAGCGATGGGAGCTGCGGGCGGCGCCACGGCGGGCTTAGCGGTCGCGAGTCTGGTAGTTCCGGGCATTGGACCCCTGCTGGCGTTTGGAATGGTGGGCGCGGCGTTGCTGGGTACCGTCGGTGCCGCGGCGGGTTCGGCGGTCGGCGATCAAGTCGAAGAAGAACTCGGCGAAGGCATTCCTCACGAAGACGTTTATCTTTACGAAGACTCTCTGCGACATGGGCATACCGTGCTGATCGCGTACGCGGATGAAGGCGACCAGGCTGACAATGCGGTTGACGTGATGCGTAAAGCCGGAGCGGAAGATCTCGACGAGTTGCGCGAAAACTGGTGGGAGGAACTGCGTGAAGGAGAGCGCACGCACTACACCGGCGACTTTGATTCGGATGAGGAGAGTTATCGTCGTGGCTACACGGCGGCGCTGCATCCGCAACGCAGAGAACGCGCATATTCCGATGTGGAGGATGAGTTAAGGACGCAGTATGCGAACACCGTGCTTGACAGGCCGTTCCAGTCCGGGTATGAACGCGGTCACAATCATCGGTCCAGAGGAGTTGAGTGAAGGATTTTCTGTTGAACGCGGCTGTCCTGATCGGGATATTGGGGGCAAGTGCGTTCATCACTAGTTGGTTCACGCGAGTGATGTACATTCGTTGTTCAGCATGCGGCACTCTGAATGCGCGTCGGCGCTCGGAGTGCCGCTCGTGCCAGACTACACTTTGAGCGCCCTTTTCAGAGTAAGTCTTAGACAGGATTACATGATTTTCAGGATTATCATGTAAATCCTGTTCATCCTGTAATCCTGTCTAAAACTATGTCAACAACATCAATACCCCCGGAGTGGCGTACGCACGCTGAAAGCACCGACTACCGCGAAACACCGAGCTATTCAGACACTGTCGCCTTCGCGCGCAGACTCGCGCACGCGT
>DATFDT010000162.1:0-6264 GCA_035251975.1 Pyrinomonadaceae bacterium
CTTCAAGCTTTCTTCCGGCCATCACGAGCGCTGCGACACGCGCAATCGGCACGCCTGTGGCCTTCGAGACGAACGGAACGGTTCGAGACGCTCTCGGATTCACCTCCAAAACATAAACGCGATGGTCCTTGATCGCGAATTGAATGTTCATCAACCCGCTGACTGACAAAGCCGCGGCAAGCTTGCGCGTGTAATGACGCATCGTTTCGAGATGCTCCGGATCGATGCGCACCGGTGGCAACACACACGACGAGTCGCCTGAGTGAATGCCCGCTTCTTCGATGTGCTCCTGTATGCCGGCGATCACGCACGCCGTGTCGTCAGCCAGCGCATCAACATCAAACTCCGCGGCCTGCTCCAAAAACTTGTCGATCAGCACAGGGCGATCCGGCGTGAACCCGACTGCGTTGCGAACATACGTTTCGAGCGCTTCCTGATCGTAAACGATCGCCATCGCGCGTCCGCCGAGCACATAACTCGGACGCACCAGCACCGGATAACCGATCCGCTTCGCAATCTCACTCGCTTCCTCGAACGATGACGCCATGCCGTTGTCAGGCTGCGGAATGCTTAGCTCTTTCAACAACGCGCCGAAGCGTTTGCGATCTTCAGCGAGATCGATCGAGTCGGGCGACGTTCCGATCACTTTCACTCCGGCTTTGTGCAAGCGCATCGCGAGATTCAAAGGCGTCTGCCCGCCAAATTGAACGATCACGCCTTCCGGTTTCTCGACGTCGACGATGTTCATCACGTCTTCGAACGTGAGCGGCTCGAAATAGAGACGATCGGAAGTATCGTAGTCGGTCGAGACTGTTTCCGGATTGCAGTTGACCATGATCGTTTCGAATCCCGCTTCGTGCAGTGCAAAAGAAGCATGACAACAGCAGTAGTCAAACTCGATTCCCTGCCCGATTCGATTTGGACCAGAGCCGAGGATCATGATCTTGCGTCGATTGGTTGGCGCGGCTTCATCTTCAGTCTCGTAAGTCGAATAAAGATATGGCGTATGCGATTCAAACTCGGCGCCGCAAGTGTCTACGCGTTTATAAACAGGAACCATTCCCAGGCTCTTGCGATACTCGCGCACCTCGTCTTCTGAACGATCTGTCAGATAAGCGAGACGACGATCCGATAGCGCGACTTCCTTGAACTCGCGCAACTCGTCAGCCGAGATGTCTTCGAGTTTCGATCCCTCGACGTTGCTCTGAATGTCCATCACCTGCTGCAACTGATCGAGAAACCACGGATCGATCCGCGACAAGCGATAAATTTCCGAGATGGGCCAATCATGTTGGAGCGCGTAAGTGATGTATGAGAAACGTTGCGAGTTGGGACGCGCTAACTTGCGTTGCAGCTCGTCATCGGAGATGTCTTCGAGTCGCAGCGGCTTGACTGCTTCGAGCGATCGCAATCCTTTAAAGAGCGCTTCCTTGAACGTGCGGCCGATGGCCATCACTTCGCCGACAGACTTCATCTGCGTCCCGAGCACGTCTTCCGCTTCACGAAACTTCTCGAAGTCCCACTTCGGAATCTTTGCGACGACGTAATCGATCGTCGGTTCGAACGATGCCGGTGTCTTGCGCGTGATGTCGTTTGGAATCTCGTCGAGTGTGTAACCGACGGCGAGCTTGGCCGCGATCTTCGCGATCGGAAAACCCGTCGCTTTCGACGCGAGCGCAGAGGAACGTGACACACGCGGGTTCATCTCGATGATGCGAACGTCGCCGTTTTCCGGATTCACTCCAAACTGAATATTCGAGCCGCCCGTCTCGACGCCGACTTTTCGAATAATTTTGATCGCCATATCGCGCAGCACCTGGTACTCGCGATCAGTCAACGTTTGCGCGGGCGCGACAGTGATCGAATCGCCGGTGTGAACGCCCATCGGATCGAAATTCTCGATCGAGCAGATGATCACGACGTTGTCCGCAAGGTCGCGCATCACTTCGAGCTCAAACTCTTTCCAGCCGAGTATCGACTCTTCAATCAACACTTCGTGAATCGGTGACGCAGCGAGTCCACCGCGAATGATCTCTTCAAACTCTTCCGGGTTGTAAGCAGTACCGCCGCCCGTGCCGCCGAGCGTGAACGATGGTCGGATGATCGCGGGATAACCAGTTTCTGTGACGATCTCCTTCGCTTCTTCCCACGACTTCGCAAATCCGCCGCGAGGCATCTCGAGTCCAGCCTCATCCATCGCTTTTTTAAAGAGGAGACGATTCTCTGCGACTTTGATCGCGTCGCGATTCGCGCCGATCATCTCGACGTTGTACTCGCGCAACACGCCTTCATCTTCGAGCGCGATCGCGAGATTGAGCGCTGTTTGCCCGCCGACGGTCGGCAGCAATGCGTCCGGCCGTTCACGCTTAATAATTTCTGTGACAAAAGCGACTGTGAGTGGCTCGATGTAAGTGACGTCTGCGGTTTCGGGATCGGTCATGATCGTTGCCGGATTCGAGTTGACCAGCACGATCTCGTAGCCTTCCTGGCGCAGCGCTTTGCACGCCTGCGTTCCGGAGTAATCAAATTCACACGCCTGGCCGATCACGATCGGACCCGAGCCAATGATCAGGATTTTGTGTATGTCTGTGCGTTTGGGCATCCTCTAATTAAATACCAACTCGACGGTAGTCTCCTCCGTCCATCACTACTTTCGTGCACATCTCATAAAGGCGACTCCGCAGTCGCGTGCCGATGCGATCCTCCAGAGTTTGTTCTTTGTCAGATTCGCGTATGTCGGAGTAGTTCGTAGTGAGTATGGTCAATTTTCTGTCATTGTAACGTTTGTTGATAATCTGATACATCGTATCGCGGACCCAATCGGTAGGAATGGTCGCGCCCAGCTCGTCCAGCACGAGCACGTCGGTTTCGTAAACCGGAGAAAGCACTTTGAGCTCGGACGATTTCGAGATCGGATTGTAAGAATCCTGAATCTGTTTCAACAACGAGCCAAACTCGCAAAAGATTCCGGGAACGCCTTTACTAATTAGACGTCGAATGATTGCCACCGCGAGATGAGTTTTTCCAACTCCGGTTGGACCCATAAATAACAAGCCGCGATCTGCTGGAAATTCATCGACCAGGCGCTGCGAAGCGAGTAGTGCGTTATCCTGTGAACTTCCGCGAGCGCATTTGAAAGTCTCGAATGAACAACGGGCATAACGCGGAGGAATGCGGGCCGAAACGAGCAGTCGCTTGAAGCGATCGGGGCGGCGACAGGGGCACGGCATCGCGCCTTTCACCGGATCGATTTTGGTCCCGGTGCCAAAGCATTCTGCGCAAACCTCTGTATTCTCCGTGGGGCGGAGTTCAGTTTCGTCTATCAAGTTAATCACCTTGGGTACACCCGAGTGTAACCGCATGATACCCTATAACGCTCGCGCAGTAACTAAGCTGAAACTAAGAGGATGTTTTTAGTTGGAAGACTATGAGTTTGTGGCAGTCGTTGCTTAGCAAGCTTGGTCTGAAATCGGTACGGGCGGAGCGTCATCCCATTCGTGTTTTTCTTTTGGACGACGACGAGCGCCGCCATCGCTGGTTCACGAACCGCTTCAAAGGCGATTACATTGATATTGCTAACAACGTGAAAGAGGCGCGCGAATTATTGAGCGCGAGCTCTTACGACGCGATTTTCCTCGATCACGATCTGCACCCGGAGCACTACAACGCGGAGTCGACGGACGACGAACGCACCGGTTACGCCGTCGCTCGCTGGCTGTGCTGCAACCCGGAATTGCAACGCGCCTCCACGATCCTCGTCCACACCCGCAACGCCGACGGCGCCATGCGCATGGTCGCAGAGTTACGCCAGGCCGGCCGCAGCGCCGACTACGTTCCGTTTCCAATGCTGGCCGAGCGGATTAAAAGATATTGGAGCCGTTAGCCTGGAAAGAAGTAGTTCACTCGCTTGACCTAAATCCGGTAATATCGTTTTGGCCTCACCAGAAAGCCTTCCGAATAATCATGTCTCTACCATCACCAAAGCCCTTGCGAACGAACTACGTACTAATCGACTTTGAGAATGTTCAGCCTGATTCTCTGGAGCAGCTCGATCACGATTATTTCAAACTTCTCGTGTTTGTGGGCGCAAAGCAGGGGAAGGTTCCCTACAACACTGCGGCGTGTTTGCATCGGTTCGGAGATCGCGTGGAGTACATCAAGATTTCCGGGAACGGCTCGAATGCGTTGGATTTCCATATTGCGTACTACATCGGGCGGCTTGCCGCTGCGGATCCGGCGGCATACTTTCACATCATTTCAAAGGATACGGGCTACGATCCGCTCATCAACCATTTGCGATTGAAAAAGATCCTCGCCAGCCGGGCGAGCACGATTTCGGACATCCCCTGTATTAAAGTTTCCAACTGTAAATCTGCGGCCGAACGGATTGAGGTGGTCCTTGGAAAGCTCCGGCAGCTTAAAGCCGGAAAGCCCAAGACAATCAAAGCACCAGGTAGCACGATTGCCGTACTCTTCCAGAAGCAACTTTCCGATCAGGAGGTTACTGGTCTGATTAACAAGATGGCGAACAAAGGGTATCTCACTGTTTCAGGTACCAAGATCACCTATGCGCAAGTTTGTGGCTAACTTTCTGACTTTTGTCGGTTGATTTGACAGTGATTCGAGCGGCTCCTTATACTACGCCCTCTTTCCTAAACCATCTGGCCAGGTAGCTCAGTTGGTAGAGCGCGGCCCTGAAAAGGCCGGCGTCGGCGGTTCGATTCCGTCCCTGGCCACCAATAATTTCAATAAGTTAGCGACAGGCGTGTAAGATTTTCTCGCGCGAACAATGGTCGAAGTCCCGTAAGGAAACAGGACGCAACGATTCTCAGCTGACCTTTGGGTCTACTTACGAACTTCATCTGGTCGGCTGCTCGAAGCGAACACCAAGCCCGTTGACCATTTTGGCCATAATGGCTAAAATGCCTTAGTGAAGAATCATGACACAACCGAGAAGGAATTTACGCCGCAAAAGCAACTTAACCGCGGGGCTACAAAGGCTTCCTACACGGCGACCGAAGCTAAGAACGAGTTTGGACGTTTGCTCGAGCAGGCGATCCAGGGGACGACTGTCCTGATCACTAAGCACGACTCGCCACGGGCAGTCCTGATTTCGATTGATCATTTCCAGACTCTTCAAGAAGCTCCCCAGGCGAAACTCAATACTTTGACTGAGCAGTTCGATACTCTCCTCGAACGCATGCAGTCCCCCAAAGCGCGGCGTGGCATGGCAGCGGCCTTCCGTGCTGACAATAAGCAGTTGGGGAAGGCTGCAGTTGCTGCTGCGCGCAAAGGTGCCGTGGCCTCTCCGTCAAATGCGGCTGACAAAAAATCAGGTAAATCCGTAGTCGCAACTGCTCGCAAGCGTGCCTAAGAGGGCGCAGACACCGCGCATTTATGTGCTGGCTGGCACTAACGGCGCGGGCAAAAGTAGCATCGCTGGCGCGATGTTCATCGAGGAAGGTGTCGAATACTTCAACCCCGATGAGGGTGCGGAGCTAATACGCGTTGCGAATCCTGGTATCAC
Source organism: Pyrinomonadaceae bacterium (assembly GCA_035251975.1). GTDB lineage: Bacteria > Acidobacteriota > Blastocatellia > Pyrinomonadales > Pyrinomonadaceae > PSRF01. The sequence continues at coordinate 5,528 of DATFDT010000162.1, forward strand.
ACTCGAGGAATCACAGAGCGCAGCGTGGGACGAGGGCAGACGCCTGCTTGAAAGGGCGATCAATGAACGCCTTGACTATGCTTTTGAGACTACCCTTGGCGGAAGAACGATCCCGGCGCTTCTGGAAAAGGCTATGGGGGCGGGAATCGAGGTGCGGATCTGGTATGTCGGTCTCACTAACGCTGAGCAGCACATAGCGCGCGTGCATGCGCGTGTCAAGAGAGGTGGACACGACATTCCTGAGGAAAGAATTCGTCAGCGATACGCACGGAGCCTTCTCAATCTAATCCAACTCATGCCCAAGCTCACAGAGCTTCGGGTGTATGACAACAGTGTAGAGGCCGATCCACACACAGGTGCCACTCCTGAGCCCACATTGATTGTTCATTTGAATCGCGGAAAGTTACTAAACGTTTGTGAGTTGGCTTCGACTCCCGAATGGGCGAAACCGATTGTTCTAAGAGCTCTAACATTGCGACTCTAAAGTTTGGGTAGTGGGGTATTAGTGTGTTGCTGGTTTTTCAACCAGCGGGGCAAGCCCCCTCTTCCTGACTTGTTCTATTTTTTGATTCAAGTTTCCATTAGACGATTTGCGCAACTGAGAATAGAACAAGTCAGGAAGAGGGGCTTGCCCCCCGCTCTAACCGATGTTGCGTGGATCCGCTGCAACACTCTAATTCCCCACTACCAAAGTTTGATTGAGTGAGAAACAATCCTAGATCTCAAAAGTCGGCACA
>DATFDT010000163.1:0-17985 GCA_035251975.1 Pyrinomonadaceae bacterium
CTCTGTGGTGAGTTTATTGCTCTGGTAGTTAAACCACAGAGACACAGAGAACACAGAGATTGCACGGAGAAGAGTTACCTCTCCAGCAATGCCATCACGTGACCGTCAGGATCTCTCGCTAACAGTCCTTTACTGAAGCCCAAACTCTTATCGTTCAGCGACACGACGCCTGGTGACACTAAGCGCGAGTTCTCCGCAAGCAAACGCTTCGCAAACGTATCGGCGGTGTTAACAATCAAACTGGTTTGCCAGTGAAATAGATCCGACGCGCGTGCATCGGCAGGTGCAGGCCGCCCATCGCGCGGCGCAAGGTACTCGAGAAATTCGATGCCCGGCCCCCCGCTGCCAGCTCGAAGACTCGTAATGCGTAACCTTGCGCCGAAGACGTTGTTGAGATGTTCCTGCTCTGTGCCGTAGTTCTCACTCGTGCCGGCGACGTGCAGACCGAGTGCGTCTCGATAAAACTTCAGACTCGCTTCGGTATCGCTGACCACAATCGCCGTGTGATCGATTCCGAGAAACAGTTTGTCTTTCTTCTGCCACTTCTGATCGCCTTTGCCTTCAGGGAATTGCAGGATCTCGAGCCAGTGCTTATCAGGATCGCGGAAGTAGAAAGCCTTGATGCCCCCGGCGTTCTTGTTCCAATCGGGCAAACGCTGTGGACCAGTGGAGGCGTGCTCGACTTTGTTTTGTCGCAGCAGTGCGTAAGCTTTTTCCATGTCGCTGGTAATGATCGCGATATGCTGAAACCAGCGATCGTTGCTGCGTGAATCGACCGGAAACTGCCGGCCTTTCGGTGTCAGATACTCTGTCAACTCGATGAGCTCGTCACCGAGCTGCATTCGCACCACGCGCATGCGCAAACCAAAGACACCCTGAAGCCGTTCGTAGTCTTCGCCGGTAACCTCAACATCGGAAACCTTCTCAAACGACAAGACACGTGAATAGAAATCAACGGAAGCATCCATGTCTGAAACTGTCATGCCGATTGCGCCTACCTGCTCGACTAAGGGAGCGAGGAGGGGGACGCGCGTACTCAGAGCACGCGCGTCCGTCGGCAGGTGCGTTGGTAGATGTTGCGCGGTCGTCTGAAGGAAGACGCCCAGCAGAAGTAGTAAACCGAGAAGTATTGCTTTGGTCCGTTTCATTTCATTCGCTCCAAAAGGTGATCGCCGACGCGCAACGCGTTAGCCATGATCGTGAGCGCAGGATTCACCGCACCGCTCGATGGGAAGAAGCTCGCGTCTACGACGTAAAGGTTGTCGAGCTCGTGTGCTTTGCAATTGCGATCGAGTGCGGATGTTTTTGGATCGTCGCCAAAACGCACGGTGCCGTTCTGGTGCGCGACCGCAGCGAGTGGCAGTCGTTGGCCCAGGTAAAGATTTCGCGCGAACAAGCCCTGGTGACACTCATGCCCGTGAACATCGCAGTTCGTTTGCTTCATCGCTTTCTGCAACTGCACCTTCAGGCGATCGTGACCTTCGACGTTGTTTAGTTTGTAACTGACGCGGATCTGACCGTCGCGATCGATAGAGACTCTATTCTCGGGGTCAGGAAGATCTTCAGAAGTCAGCCAGAAGTCCAAAGAGTGTTTGGCCATTAAATCGAGCGACCATCCCGGAGCTATCGCCGGCGCGCCGGCTTTCAACGTGTCAGCATCGAGCTTGCCGACAAACGAGATGTGGCCCATCGGATAATCCCAATCCCTCGAACCGAAATAGAAATCATTGATCGCGAGCGTCTTTTGAAAGATGGTTGGGTTTGGACATTTCGAAAGCGCCATCAACACCGAATTGATGTGGCCCATATAGTGACGACCGACAACATCAGATCCGTTGGCGAGACCGTTTGGATGACTGTCATTCGCGGATCTCAACAACAAAGCAGCGGAATTTACTGCACCGCACGAGATCACAACAATGTCGCCCGAGTACTCCTCGCGAACACCATCGCGATCCACGATCACTTTGCTGACTGCGCGTGCGTTGCCATTCGTTTCCAGACGCAGGACTTTAGCGTTAGTAACCAATGAGACGTTTTCGTGTTCGAGAGCCGGGTCAACACAGATCGTCTGCGCATCAGACTTAGCGCCAATCAAACACGGATGACCATCACATGTATTGCAGCGAATGCACGGGCTCTTGCGCGCGTTCTGCTCGTCGATCCGAATGCCCAACGGCACATGAAAAGGCCTTAAACCTGCCCGTTCGAGATCGTCATGCAAGTGCTGAATGCGTTGTTCGTGACTAACTGCCGCATACTTGTAAGGCGCGCTGGCCCAGGGCTCTGTCGGATCTTCACCGCGATTGCCGTGTACCTGATAGAGATGCTCGGCCTTGGTGTAATAAGGCTCCAGCTCGTCATAACTGATGGGCCATGCAGGCGAGATTCCACCGTGATGTCGAATTTCACCAAAGTCTTCCTTACGTAGACGGAAGAGAGCAGCGCCGTAGAACTTCGTATTACCACCAACGAAATAATTCGTATGCGGATGAAGTTCCTTGCCTTCGTTGTCGCGCCACGCCTCTTTAGTGTTGTATTTCGCTTCGAGATTTACGGCGCGCGTGCTCCAGTTGTCCTTCTCACGCGGAACATAATCGCCGCGCTCGAGGAGAAGGATCTTCTTGCCTGAGGGCGCGAGGCTGTAGGCGAGTGTGCCGCCGCCCGCGCCTGTGCCGATGATGATTACGTCGTAGTGATTATTGCTGGTCATTGGGGGGCTCCGGTAGTTACTGCACGTTCATCGATTGCATTGACGAGTTCAACGGCGCGGTGCCGAAGTTCACGCTGAAACGCTTGCACCAGATCGTGACTGCGCGATACGTCGCGAGGTCTGCGTTCGCCGGCAGCTCGTAATTCTGATCGCCGATGTTTCCTTTCAAAGTGCCGAGGTCTACAAAGCCAGCCTTCGTAACTGCGTCGTTGTCTTTGGCGTCTTGAGCCGCGACCAGGTAGACGTGCACGTCTGGACCATTCGACGTTGCAAAGTTGGTCAGTCGCAGTGTCTTTTTGCCGTCGGCAAGCTGAAACACGGTGGCCATGCCTTTGGTTTCATGTGCGCCGCTGTGAAACTGTCCGGCAGCGAGTTGATTGGTTGCTGCAGACGCGGTGGGAAACTGTTCGTTTACCCTTTGATTGATGAAAATCCGTTCGGGCCTGAATGCATACCAGGCGCCGAAACCGGCGATGATGACGGCAAGTAAAGTCACCTTTAATCTACTCGACATGATCTAGATTCTCCTCTTTAGATTTCGTAACCCAACTGTTGGTCGCGGGTGCGGGCGAATCCTTACAACTTGATTTCAGGCAGCGGCAGCTCGGCGGGAAAACCAGTTAGCGTCAAGCAGGTGTCTCAGTTTGCGGCGGCTGCGATGAAGCAGCACCCAGAGATTGTTCGGCGTAACATTCAAAATCTCGTAGATTTCGTTTGACGTGAGACCATCGATCTCTCTGAGGGTGAATGCAATAGACATCTGCGGCGGCAACTGTGACAAGCAATGCTCGAGAGTCTTCCCAAACTCGCGCGACTCAAAACATTCGCCAGCGTCACCGATCCAACTAGTTGGCCCTCGGTCCTTTCGCCAGTGACCTCGCGATGGTCCAGACTCTTCGAACCATTCGATCTCGTCGTCTTCCGTTGTGAGCCGAATTTGTGCATTTCTCGCCGCACGACGAAAGTAGTCGATCACTTTGTGTTTCATGATGCCGACGAGCCAGGTCCGTTCAGAACTGCGGCCCTCGTGAGCTCGATACGAACCGACGGCTGCCAGCAGAGTTTCCTGCAACAAATCCTCAGCTACCACTGCTTCTCGGACGCGCACGAGGGCATATCGATAAAGGTAGTCGCCGTGATAATCCAACCATTTGCCTGGATCGAGTCGCTGCTGTGTGTTTTGCATGACTAGGCGTTCTCTGAATCATTAGACGCGGGCGTTGTAATCAGGATGCAGAATTTCTCTGCGCATCTTTGTGTTCTCTGCGTTGAAATAGAACTTTTAACGCAGAGAGCGTAGAGATACGCAGAGAGCCGCACAGGGGTACTATCCGGCTGGCGAGAGTTTTGAGGAGTGGAGTATGCTTCGCTGGCTTTTGAGAATTCTCGAGAAGTGGAGAATTGCCGTGGGCTTTCTGCCCGAAGTTGATGAGGCTCTAAGCGCGGAGAGTTTGGCGAGGCTGAAGCGAAACTTCGGATTGGCGCCGAGGATCTATCGCGCGCAAATGATCAGACCTGATCTGGTGGACGCACAGGTCCGTTTCCTGGATCAGCTCCTATTTAGTAAGGGCGCCTTAAGCCGCATGCAGAAAGAGTTTATTTTGCTTGCTGTATCGGCCGAGAATCACAACTCATACTTTCCCGCCCTGCATAGTCAAACTTTGCTATTCCTGGGTGTAAAAGCTGAACAATCTCATCAAGTCGCAATCGATCATCGCGAGGCAAATCTCTCGGAACCGGACATTGCTTTGCTCGACTTCGCTCGAAAGCTTACCTCCAGTCCGCATTCCTTTACCGATCTCGATGTTGAGTCGTTGCGCAAGTCTGATTTCAACGATGAACAAATATTAGAAGCCGTTTTGATGGTTGGGCTTACGCAATTGCTAAATTGCATCCAATTCGGCCTGGGTACTGAACCGGATTTCAAACCACGGACAAATTTTCCTGTAAAAGAAGTGAATCCGCCGGTCGCTCCAGAGCGTCAAATACTGGAGCTCGAGTTGTCAGGCGAATTTGTGTCTGATGATCCCGACTTTGAGATCGTCGCGCGAGTGCGTAACGGGGAAACAGATGCTTTCGAAGAATTGGTTCGTAAACACGGGCGTCGAGTTTACCGCAGCTTGCTGGGTATCGTCGGCAGTCCGGAGGAAGCTGAAGATGCATTACAAGACGCATTCTTCAAGGCTTTTCAGCATCTGCCGCATTTCGAAGGACGTTCGAAATTTTCGACCTGGCTGGTCCGGATAGCTATTAACACGGGACTGCAACGTGTAAGAAGTCGAAAAGAAATTGACAGTATTGATGAAGACGTTGAAGAATTCAGGCCACGAAACATTCAGGCCTGGACGGAAACTCCGGAAGATTTTTATTCGCGTGAAGAGCTTCGCAGCCTAGTCGAAAGGGAAGTAATGAAACTACCGGTAAAGTATCGCGTGGCGCTGATACTCCGCGACCTGGAAGAAGTTTCGACTGAAGAAGCGGCGGCTACGTTGGGCCTTAGCATTCCCGGGCTCAAGGCGCGCGTTTTGCGAGGTCGATTGATGCTGCGGGAATCAATGGTCCCATACTTTTCAAAAGCCGGTGCAAACAAATCATGATTAGCTGCAGGGATTTTATCAGCGAGTTGGGTAACCTTCTCGACGACGATGTAGCGAGTGAAATTCGCGAGCAGCTCGAGGCGCATCTGGCCCACTGCAACACGTGTCAGGTGCTTTATGATTCGACGCGCAAAACGCTCCGCATCGTCACTGAAAGCGGATCGTTTGAGTATCCTGAGCCGATCGCTGAGCCGCTGGTAACGAAGGTGATGGACCGCATTCGCTCTGGTTGCGAATTAGAAGAGCCACACGCGGATTGACACCTATGCGCCGATTGCCTTGCTTTTTTCGAGGTCAAACCGGAGTTCGTAATCAGGTACGGTGCCCAACCCAAATCCTATGTAATTTGCCCACTTCGCCAGCCCCACGCACATGACGGTTTCGAGGATTTGCTGGTCGTCGAAGCCGTAGGTTCTCAGATCGTCTATATCGTCCTGCGTAATCTTGAGCGGGTGATTGTTCAGCTTCAGACTGAAGTTCAGCAGTGCTTTGTCCACGATGGCCAGATCAGTCGCCATGTGGTCGAGAGCGATTTGCTCGGGCTCTGGTCCTTCGATTTTGAGCATGCGGATGATTTCACAGTGGGCCGTAACGCAGTAAGTGCTCAAGTTGGCGGCGGAACAGACCAGGAAAATGTATTCCTTCTGTTGGCGCGTAAGCGCGCCATCCTTGAGCAAGGTTGCATCCACAAGCTGCACTTCCGCGTCAATCAGATCGGGGCGCGCCGTTTGGGCCTTAAAGAAGTTGGGAATAAAGCCGTAGTCTTCTTTGATTAGTTTGAGCGTAGGATGGTCTTCTTCATTGAATGGGGTTTCGCGAATGTAGGTCATCGGGTCACTCCTTTGGGAGAAGTCCGGAGCGGACTGACCGCAATGCTACGACCGCGATAATGGAGCGTCAAGCTCGGCGACGCTTAGTTCATGGACCAACGCAAAGAATCGTTTTCGAAGATCAGAGCTGCTTCTGATTTTATCTCTGCGTACTCTGCGGTTTAATTTTTTTTGCGGACAAGTTCACCGCAGAGACGCAGAGGACGCAGAGATCGCGCAGAGAGAATACTTTCAAATCAGGACATCACCTGCCTTTCGCTCAATGAATCTCCAAGGGTGAAGAATGCAGCCCCAAGTAGCACCGTGTCTTTCAGCAGGAATCCCCCCGATCCAGAGAGGGCAGGGAAGCCGCCGAGACTTTTCTCCCATCCCGGAAGCGAAAACAAAAACGTAAGTGTCGTCAGGAATGTAAGAACCGCTAAAACGCTTCCAATTGCAGATAACTTTGCTGATAAGGGACGAATCGCGATCAGTGCTGCCGCGGTTAGTTCAGCAATGCCAATAACATTGGAAGTCGCTTGCAGACTGAGGACCTTGTACATCCAGCTCATGAATGGACTGGTCTCAACCAGAGTCTTGATGCCCTCCGCTTCATAAGTCGTGAACTTCATCGCCCCAATCCAGGCGAGTACGAGAACCAGGCCGTATCGAATGAGAAACGCCCCCAACTTTTCAAATGTATTCTTTCCCGCGGGGAGTGTTTGAACGTGCGTAGCCATAGAACTACCTCCAATAATTAAACGCTGCGGTTTTGTGCCGCGGGCGCCGACGATGTATTAGTGGTCGCTGGTCGTACACCGGCAATGTTCAGGCGAATGCGATACAAACCCGAGCGAGCACACAAGTACAGTGTCTTGCCGTCTGCATCACCCCAGGTCATGTTATGTGCATGACGCGGCGTAATGATGGTGCCAAGATGTTTGCCTGCTGCTGAGATCACCCACAAGCCGCCGGGTGCAGACACGTAGAGGTTGCCCTTTTGATCGACTTTGATTCCGTCGAGACCGTCCTCACCGGCGGCATTCGTGAAATCGAAAAAGAGTTTTCCATTTTTCAGAGTTCCGTCGGCCTGCACTTCGTAACGTATGATCGCTTTATGCCTGTCTCCGATTTCACTGACGGGCTCATCTTCTTTGCGCAACTCCTGACCCGTTAATGAACGCGGCCAATTGGCGACGTACAAATACTTCTCGTCCGGCGACAAGGCGATTCCATTTGGACCAGTCAGATCCTTACTCAAAAGTTGTAGCTTGCCGTTGTAGATTGAATAGATACCACTGAACCCGAGTTGCTTACGCGGGTCGTTGAAGAGCTTTGGAAAACCGAACGGCGGATCGGTAAAGAAGAGCGTGCCGTCCGATCGGTAAACGAGATCGTTCGGGCTGTTAAGACGCTTGCCTTGATAACTGTCGGCCAGCACAGTCTGCGTCCCGTCGTTTTCGTCGCGCACAACGCGATGATTGCCGTGCTGATTGATCGTCAGTCGTCCCTGCGGATCCAGCGTGAGCCCATTTGATCCAGGTTGGCCATACTCTGCGATGTCTGCGCCTGAATAACCACTTGGTGTGCGAAACAGTTCGAGCTTGCCATCTTGATTTCCATTCGGCGTGTACTTGTAAATCGTATTGGCATTCGGATCGCTGAACAGCAAGTAGCCGCCATCTTTATCGATCCAGATCGGACCTTCAGTAAACTTGAATCCCTCGGCCAGTTTGAACACTTTCGGATTAGGCCCAACGATGTCATCCATCGCCGGATCGTTGCGGACAACCTCGACATTCACCTCGCCTGGCGTCAGCGCCACTGGCCCGAGTTTAGTCTTATAAAATGCGAGCCTTGCGTAACGAATGTAGATGAAGTTTGTGGGCGGATTTGAGAGTGGACCATTGACGCCGAAAATTGCGAGCTGAATTTGTTGGCCGGGTTTGACGTCGCGGCCAACAACTAAATGATTCTCCGCGTTCCATCCGGCAATTACCGATCCTCCGGATTGGCCCAACGAGCGCGACAGCTCGCCATCAACCCAAATCTCCGCATAGTCGTCCAACGAAGTCTCAAATACAGCCGTCGTTCCTGTCGGATCGAAATCACCGACGCGCTCTGGAATCGTCAGCTTGATGCGATACCAGTTGAAGCCGAGCCGGCCATTGCCACGCCGTTGATCCAGAGTTGCCGGGCTGATAACTTCCCACTTTGAATCGTCGAAGTCCGCGCCACCGGCGTGTGGCGTGTAGTCGTATGTTTTGACCGGTGCGCCTGTCGGTTGTTTATCTGGTCCAGGCCCGCGGAAATCAGCTTCAATAATTTTCGTATCGCTGTAACGCCATTGGCCCTTAACGGTCTTCACCCCATCGGCCGAACCAAGATCGATCGTTGCGTCCGGTTTGCCTGCCGGAATGCCGGCCGGCGTCTCTGCACGCGTCAGGTTAGAAGACACACCAACGTAAACAGCCGCGAGCAGGAAAATCAGACAGACAACTCTGAATGATGGCTTCATTGTTGACCTCTTTCCGTGTCGTCCTGCTTTCTTTTCACAGGGGTGAGCACGTTCGCGCCGGCCATCGCGATCTCTTCATCCTGCTGTGCACTGGCAGCGCCGCTCACACCGACTGCGCCGACAATCTGCCCGTCGATTACGATTGGGACACCGCCTTGTAACGGTGTGAAATAGGCGTCGGGCAATGCAATCAGCGCTGTGCGCCCATTCTTGATAGTGTCTTCAAATGCTTTCGTTGGCCGCTTGAAAAGCGCCGCTGTGCGTGCCTTTCCGATTGAGATATTTGCGCCGGCGGGGAAGGTTCCATCCAGACGTTCCAGCGCCATCAGATTGCCGCCATCATCAACTACGGCGATCACGCCACCGGGTGCGTTATTGTTTTTAGCGTAAGCGACAGCCGCTGCAATTACCTTTCGAGCTCCATCGATGGTTAGCGTTTTCTTGTCGACTGTTTGCGCGTTTGCGAAAAGCGCGGCACTCAAGACAATCAAAGTCGTTAGTGTGATCCTGATACTGACCTTCATGACTTACATGCCTCCTTCCGGTGTGATCGTGATTCGAAAGTACTCTGCGTTTCTTCCGACCCAGCGCGCATCGTTCACGCGATGGACCACGCCATTTTCAGCTTCGCCGGTGTTCGTGCCTTTTTGCCGCGGTCCCTGGTTTGGACCAATGCCGATTTCTTCGTCTTTCTCGGTGCCGGCGTCCCACAAGTAAAGCTGATCCGTGACATCACCACTTAGGGCCGCGCCTTTCGAGTCGAACAGAGCGATCCCGTTGGGTCCGGGCGCGTAGAACCAGTCGTTCGACTGCCCAAACATCTGCGTCATGAAGAGCTTCATTCCCGGCGCAGCCGTAACCGTGAACTCGTATGAATCACCGGGACGGATTGGACCAGCGCCCATCGCGCCAACGGGTGTGTTGAAGATGTTGTGCAAATTCGAGCTGTGGTGCATTGCCACGAGCGAGGACACTAATCCCGACGGGTCGCCGTCTTCTGCCTGCATCTCGAGGCCGTTTTGGCGCGCAGTTTTTCCTTCAGTGAAGAGCGCCGCAGTCTTCTCGCTTAACACGAACATGCCGGGTGACAACGCAAACGGAACCTTCTGACCGTTTGAGGCCGTCATCCCTTCCGGGTTGGAAATGTTTTCGACACGAATAGTGAATTTCGTTGGTTCGATCTTGCGTGTTGCCGTGGCGACCGTGAACTGGGTCAGAAACCCGGCCAGCAACAGCGCCAGACCAATTGCGAATTCTCGACGTTTCATGATTTCGATTCTCCTTTATTGTTGAGCTTCAAAGTTGCATCGAAAGATGCAACGCTTGTTGTTATAGTGATTAAGCTTCGCGCATCCGACTGCGCGTCCCATGTTCAGTCGTTTGTAAACTTCAGCCGCCAGCAACATTCCCACGGGCGGCGCGACAAAATAAATCCAAAGGAACATCCAGGCCTGTGCCCCAACCGCGGAACTCAAGGTCCGTGCGGGATTCATACTCATCCCGGAGATTGGCGACTCGATCGTTATGTAAGTTGCGACGAGAGCACCCGCGAACATTCCGGTCCAGCGTGCCAGCCGTTTCGTGTTAGAGACGGTGAGCACCACCGACATCAGAATGAAAGAGATGACGATCTCGGCGAAGAATGCGACGAGTGGTCCATTTGGGCCAGGCAGCGTTACGGCATAATTGACAGACTGATGCGAGACCAGCCTGCCGAGCGTGAGCGATGCGAGCAGGACGCCGGCGATGCCTCCGGCGAATTGAAACAGTGTGTAGAAGGCCGCATCGCCCGCTTCTATTTTCCCAAGTCGAAAGAATGTCCACGTTACTGATGGATTGAAGTGCGCTCCCGATCGTTGGCCCAGTGGTGAAAAGATGATGGCGATTGCAGTTAAACCCATTGCTGTTCCCATCATCAATCGTCGCAGCACGCTGTGGTGAATCGTTTGAGCTACCGGTGATGACGGGTGGTACAACAGAACTGTGAACGCGCATGCCGAGAACATGAACAGACCGAGCTCGGCTGCTTCCATCAGGTATTCGGGCCAATGTTTTTTCAGTGCGTCGCTCATATTCCTGCAAGGTAGTCGCGGGTAGTTGTTATTCCTTACAGGGCTATATTTTGTGCAAATTCCACAGCGCGCCTGGCGTTTACAACTCCATAGCCCTGTCTGATTACAGGCTGCGACGCAATACGATCGGCCGTGGAGACTAAAATGTTTTTGATAGCGTCAGGGGTTAAGGCCGCATTCGCCTGGATCATCTGCGCCACCACAGACGTTACAATCGGTGCTGCGAAAGAGGTTCCGTCGACGTGCTGGTAATGTGCCGCCACGATCTTCGCTTGTTGCAAAGCAGCCTCGACGTACGCTCGAATCTCTGTCGGATCTGCAATCTGCTCCGGAAGTTCGGCTGCGTCTTTTAATTCGTGCGCGAGGCCTGGAAGTTCATAATCAACGGCGGCAGCGAACTGCGATAAGGCTTCAGCTTGTTCATAAAATCTGGTTCTCGGAAGTATTGGCGCTGCTACCCACATCGCGGGCGCGACGATCTCCGGTTTGATTGTGCCATCCGCTGTCGGGCCGAAATTTGAGTGATACAGATCGAGTTGATTGCTGTTCAACCGGTTGTGATCTGTGTAGCCACCAACTGTGATCACCGAGGGCGAGTTAGCGGGCGGAATAGAATGACGGCCGTCGGCGCCTGAATTTCCGGCGGCGGCTATAACTGTAATCCCTTGCCGGATTGCTTCCTCGGCAGCCTGATCGATGATGCTCTGCGAACAGGGAACATCCTCATCTCCGCCCAGCGAGATATTGAGCACGCGAATGTTGTAACGCTCCCGATTCTCAATAACCCAATGAATGCCTGCAGCAATGTTTTCTTCAGTTATGCGACCGCGTTCACTTACTTTCACGAGGACGAGGTCCGATTCGTGGGCCAACCCGCGATACACACCATTACTGAGTTGACCATTGCCTGCGGCGGCAACCGACGTCTGTGTCCCGTGCCATTGCCACCACTCTGGTTCACTCGAGAACAAACCCTCTCGACTCAGATCTTCGTAAGCAACAACACGGTTCACTGGCGTAACGAGATCCGGATGCGGAAAGAATCCCGAATCGAGAAAAGCCACCGTCACACCTTTGCCCGTATATTCCGGATTTGCGTTTAACCGCAGCGAAGTGGGTATCACGCCAAATCTGTTTGGAGTGTGTTGATGATTGTGGTCAGACGCGCTCATAGACAAACTGTCCTCCTGGGCAGTTGTCGGATGTAAGCCTCGACCCTTACACGTTTTGTTTAGTTTTGATTTGTGAGGCGGCGGCGAATTCGCTCCCGTGCCTCGTTCGAAAGACCACCGCCTGAGATGAAGTCAGGTGGCTCATCAGCTTTGGCACGAGCTGTTTCGCGAATGATGTGCAGATGTTCCAGATACCACTGGCACCATGCACAAATCCACAGATGAAGCTTCATATTTATTAGCTCGCGCAAACTAAGCGAGCGCTCCATCGATTGTGAGATCTTTTCGACAGTCTGCTGACACGTAGGCAATCTCCGCAAGAGCCAATAGCGAATCGAATGCTTCAGTTTGTCGTAGAATTTCAGCGCCATTTTATTCTTCGCGTCTGAACCAGTTTAGCTCAAGACAATTGCGCAAATGCAGCCGAGCGCGGTGCAGCATGACCCAAAGGTTGTTTACTTTAATGCTCAAAATCTCACAGATCTCTTCGCTTTTGAGACCGTCTACCTCGCGCAGAGTGAAAGCGCTCGCGGTGCGTTGCGGCAACGGCGTGAGACATTCGTCAAATACTTTCCAGAAGTCATTGCGCTCTATTAGCTCCGCCGGCGTTGCCTGCCATTCATTTGGAGCGTAATTGGTGTTCCAATGACCTTGGAATGGCCCAGGTCTCTCAAAGAACTCGCGGTGCTCAGGGCCTTCGTCAGATTCTTCGCCGAGTGGAGCCTCCCGACCAGCGCGACGGAAATGATCGACGACCTTATGTTTGAGAATCCCGACGAGCCAGGTGCGCTCCGAAGCGCGCCCTTGAAATTCTTTGTAAGCTTTCAGCGCTGCGAGAAAAGTTTCTTGCACGGCATCTTCGGCGGCGGTATTGTCGCGCAGTCGAAAAACCGCGTACTTAAAAAGGTAGTCGCCGTGGTCGTCCAGCCAACGACCCGGATCGGGAGATTCATCGGGGAACTTACCCTGTGGCGCGTTCATACCAATGTGAACTTCTTGGACCAGTAGAGTAGTGTATCCGCTGGTCTGTAGCAAATCGTTTGCAGTGAACGGATGCCGATGAGCACAAAAACCTGTCGAGATTGTGGCAACGTGCTTGGGCCAAACGCGCGTGGCTGTCCGCGTTGTGCGATGAATATGGAAGCTGAAAGCATGATCGATCGATTCATCTGGCGCCGTTTTGTTCCCTGCGTAATCCTGGTGGCTTTCGCCGTCGTCGCGCTAGTTTATTTTTTGCGCTGATTCATTTTCAGCGCCCTTTACCTCTCATTTGTCGTGCTGAATTGAGAAACCTTACAACGGCGCGCTGCAGTCAATGCTCTCAATTAGTGTGGCGCCATGGAATATCTATGTCTATTAGTTTTGCGGTAAATCGTGACCAGCCTGAGTTATCAGGCGATAACACGATTGAGTGATTTTCTGCTCGTACTTATTAGGGTTTCGAAAGGAAGGCGAGTGGGCGCAAAATACCCAACTCAAAGATGCATCGACAAAATATTGTCTTCGGGGCACTACTGCTGACTATCTTAGTTGCTGTTGTCGCGACGGGACTTATGCGACCGGACAGGAACCGTGGGGGGTCTTGAATATGGAAACCGAACAAGTGATTAAGGAATTATTAGCTGAGAAAGAGCAGTGAGACTCGGGTCGCAGATGATGTAGAACGGAGATCCAACATGTCAGATAACTTAAAGTCGGATGAGGTCGATCAGTCCCGACGGAAGTTTTTAATGGCGAGCGGAACCACCGCCGCGGCCGGCATGATCTCGGCGTACCTGCCTGCGCAGGCGACTGCCGAACCAGCGCACGAAACCGAAATCAGTCCACCTATCGAGGGTGCGGTTCCGATCACATTGCGCATAAACAGCAAGGACCACAAATTAAACATCGATCCGCGAACAACGCTCCTGGATTGCATACGCGAAACGGTTGTGCTCACCGGCACAAAGAAGGGTTGCGATCACGGTCAATGCGGTGCGTGCACGGTCCACGTCAATGGTAAGCGCGTGCTTTCCTGTCTCAACCTCGCGCTCATGCACGATGGAAACGAGATCACGACCATCGAGGGCCTCGGTACGCCCGACGCAATGCACCCAATGCAAAAAGCTTTCGTAGACTGCGATGGTTATCAATGTGGTTACTGCACGTCAGGGCAAATCATGTCGGCGGTGGCGCTCCTCAACGAACCCTGCGGTCCTGACGATGCAGCCGTGAAGGAACTGATGAGCGGTAACATCTGTCGCTGCGGTGCGTACGCGAATATCGTCCAGGCGATCCAACAGGTTCGAAACAGCACTTCAGACCGAGCGTAGGAGGGATCTACATGCATACCTTCGAATTCATCCGGCCACCGGATTCCGCCGCTGCGATCGCCGCTGCCGCAAAATCGAAGACGGCACAGCAGGGCGCGGACGTGCGATTCATGGGTGGCGGTACAACGCTGATCGATCTCATGAAGCTGAACGTCGAGACTCCCGATCGCGTACTCGACATCAATCGCCTGTCGCTCGACAAGATCGAAGTCATGCCCGATGGCGGTTTGAAGATCGGCGCGACTGCGCGCAACTCGGATCTTGCGTATCACCCAAAAGTGCAGAACGACTATTCAGTGTTGTCGCAGGCGATCCTGCAAGGTGCTTCGGCGCAGATTCGCAATATGGCGACAGTTGCCGGGAACCTGTTGCAACGCACACGCTGCGTCTACTTCCGCGACACGGCAATGGCATGCAACAAACGCGAGCCCGGCACAGGCTGTTCGGCGATCACGGGCCACAATCGCACGCTCGCCATCTTCGGCACGAGCGAGCATTGCATCGCGACGAATCCGTCAGACATGTGTATTGCTTTGGCGGCGCTGGAAGCGACGGTTCACATCCAGGGCTCGAAAGGTACGCGCGCAGTCGCGTTTGGCGATTTTCATGTTCTGCCGGGAAATACACCGCAGCGTGAGACCGTGCTTGAGCCCGGCGATCTCATCACTCATGTCACGCTTCCGCCGCCAATCGCCGGAAGCAAACAGCACTATTTAAAGTTACGCGATCGCGCTTCTTACGAATTCGCTCTGGCGTCGGCGGCAGTGGTGCTCACGATCGCGGGCGGCAAGATCACGCGCGCGCGCCTCGCACTCGGCGGAGTCGGTACAAAACCCTGGCGTTCTCCGGAAGCAGAAGCCGCATTAACCGGCAAAGCTGCAAACGACACGACTTTCCGCCAGGCTGCCGAAGCGGCGTTGCAAGGCGCTAAGCCGCAGAGCGAAAACAAATTCAAGATCGAACTGGCGAAGCGTTGCATCGCGTACGCACTTCGCACGGCAGCCGCAGCCTGATTTTGAGGAGTAACCATGGCAACTACACAACCATCTCCGGTCGGACGCGACACACTGCGCATCGATGGACCACGCAAAGTCACCGGATTGGCCCAGTACACTTCCGACTTCAACTTCCCCGGAATGCTTTACGGCGTTCCAGTGGAAGCGACGATTGCGAATGGCAAATTGGTCTCGCTCGATACGGCGGCGGCTGAGAAGATGCCGGGCGTACGTAGGATTTTTCATCGTGCGAATATCGGCAAGATCTTTCGATCCACTCCGGCGCCGGGTTTCGATCGCGTCTGTCTCGAGCGCCGGCCGCCGTTCGAAGACGATGAGATCCGGTATTACGGCCAGTACATCGCTCTCGTCGTTGCTGACACTTTCGAAACCGCGAAGGCTGCTGCCGACGCAGTTCGTGCGACGTACACGAAAGAAAAACACAATGTTGAGTTCCATCTCGAAGCGGGCAACGATCCTGACGTCGTCTTCACCGGCTATGGACCAGTGCCGCGACTGCAAAGCCAGCGCGGTGATCCGGACGCCGCGTTTGCCAGTGCGCCCGTCAAGCTCGACGAGACTTACGGCACGCCAGCCGAGACGCACAATCCGCTCGAGCTGCACGCCACCACCGCGATCTGGGATGGCGAGATCCTGACGCTGTACGATTCAACACAGGGTGTAGTTAACATGCGCAGCGTGATGGCGCAGATGTTTGGTCTCCCAAAAGAGAACGTGCGCGTCATCGCTAAGTTTCTCGGTTCCGGATTCGGAGGCAAGCTCTACCCGTGGACGCACGTTTCCCTCGCGGCCGCTGCGGCGCGTCAGTTAGGTAAGCCGGTGAAGCTGGTTGTCAGTCGTAAGATGATGTTCCAGACTGTCGGGCACCGCGCGCATACGCAACAGCGCATGCGGCTGGGCGCCAATCGCGAAGGCAAACTCCTCTCACTTCAGCACGACTACGTCTACGACCTGTCGATGAACGACCATTATCACGAGGATTGCGGTGAAGCTACGGCTTTTCATTACAGCACTCCGAATCTGCGCGTGCACTGGGGCCGGGCGCGCCGCAACATCGGAGCGACTGCCGACATGCGTGGCCCGGGCGCTGTGCCCGGACTCTACGCCACCGAATCGGCAATGAACGAAATGGCCTATCGATTGAAGATCGATCCGGTACAATTCCGCCTCCTCAATGAGCCGAAACTCGATGAGTCAAACAATCTTCAATTTTCATCACGTCACTACGTAGAGTGTTTGAATCTTGGCATGGAGAAATTCGGCTGGTCCAAACGGACTCCGGCCGTCGGCTCGATGAAGCGAGACGGTCTGACGCTGGGCTGGGGCATGGCCGGTGCGGCATGGATAGCGGGACGATTCGCAGCCGCTGCGAACCTGCAGTTGCGTGATGACGGAACTGTGCGCATTGCTTGCGGAACGCAGGACATCGGCACGGGCACGTACACGATCCTCGCACAACTCGCATCAGAGAAGACCGGCGTGCCACTCGACAAGATCGAAGTTGAGCTGGGCGACAGCGCGCTTCCGGATGGTCCAATCTCGGGTGGCTCGCTGGCTACCAGCTCGGTGATCCCGGCCGTCTTTAAAGCTGCGGACCAGGCGATCACGTCTTTAATGATCTTAGCCGTGACGACTCAAGGCTCACCTTTCTTCGGACGCAATCCTGACGATCTAGCGCTGGAAGCTGGTCGCATCTTCGTTAAAGCGGAAGGAGTCGCAAAGGGAGTTGCGTTTGGCGATGTGTTGCGCCGGGCGAATGCACGGCTGGTCGCGGGCAGCGGCAGTGCTGAACAGACGGTCTTTGCGCCGAACTCGAAGTTCTCGATGCACTCGTTTGGCTGTCACTTTGCCGAGGTCACGTGGCAGGCAGAGATCGCGCGTCTGCGCGTGAGCCGTGTGGTGACTGTGATCGATGCCGGTCGCATCTTGAATCCACTTACTGGACGTAATCAGATCCAGGGCGCAGTAGTGATGGGCATCGGCATGGCGCTGTTTGAAGAGTGCAGCTACGATCCGCAGAACGGCGCACCGATCAACAGCAACCTCGCTGACTACATCATGACAGTGAACCTGGACGCGCCTCCGATCGACGTGCACTTTCTCGACTTTCCCGACAAAGAGATCAACGAGCTCGGCGCTCGCGGGATCGGCGAAATCGGTCTCGCGGGTATCGCCGCGGCAATCACCGACGCAGTGCACCACGCGACCGGCGTCCGCGTCCGCGAATTACCGGTAAAGATCGAAAACCTCCTTTAGCCGCAAAAGGCCACAAAAGGCACAAATGAAGAGTGATTCTCTTTTATGTATCTTTTGTGCCTTTTTGCGGCTAAAAAGACCTGCTCCTTATTGACGGTTGACCAGCTCCTTGCGTATGGCCCAAAGGAAAAGAAGAAAAACGAAACCGCCCAGACCTAACATGATTTGGAACTGCGAGGCTGCGATCCAATCCCTTGTTTTGCTCATCGCGGTCCATATCGACTCGGCGCCAAGGATTGCTGAGATTGCCAAGCCCCCAACGGTTAACATAATCACCAGTATTCCTATGCCAATCGTCTTTGCCAGTGTCACCCATCTATTTCGGCTCTGAATCAAATCGCTAAGTATCACGACCGCGAGGTGGACAGCAGCCGTGATACCAAACGCGGTGATTGCAAATCTTTGCGCGTCAGCGGCGAGTAAAAGAGTGCTCCCCACAATCATCAGCGCCTCAAGGAAGTAAATCAGTTTAAGCAAATGGCGGAAAAAGAGTTCCGGAAAGCTTCGCGGAACCGCCACT
>DATFDT010000164.1:0-18128 GCA_035251975.1 Pyrinomonadaceae bacterium
TGCGACGAGCGACCAGACGCGAATCGAGTTGACGTATCGCGCCGGCAGCCGCGTTGCGCGGGTTCATATAGCGTGGCTCACCAAGCTCTTCGCGCTCTGCATTCGTTCTTTCAAAAACATCGCGCGGAATGAAGACCTCACCGCGCACTTCGAGATTCGAGTCGATGCGTTTCGCTTGCGATCTGAGACGCAAGGGAACGCTGCGAATCGTGCGCGCGTTCTGCGTCACGTCTTCGCCGATGCGCCCGTCACCACGCGTGACCCCTCGAATTAACAAACCATCTTCGTACTGTAGCGATAACGAGAGGCCGTCAATCTTCAGCTCCGCGACATACTCGAGCTTTCGACCTTCGGCAAGACGCTGACAACGCTCATCAAACGCGCGTAGCTCGTCGATGTTGTAGCTGTTATCGAGCGAGAGCATCTGCCGCGTGTGAACAACTTCCGGAAAACCCTCCGCGGGTCGCCCGCCTACGCGCTGCGTCGGACTGTCAAACGTGATCAGCTCCGGATTCTCTTCTTCGAGCTTCTGAAGCTTCTCCAGCAGCAGATCGTATTCACGATCGGAGATTTCAGGAGTGTTGCCGACGTAGTAAAGCTCGTCGTGATGACGGATCTCGTTTCTGAGCTTTTCGATCTCGGATAATTTTTTGACTTGTTTGGCCACGGATTATGCGGATGATGATTTTAGTTTGTGGATTACGCGACCGATGAGTTTGATGGTCTTGATGAAATCGTCGACGCGGATATTTTCATTTGGACCATGCGGATTCGATCCCGCGTAGCCTGTGCCGAAAGACGCGACCGGCGTCGGCGGATCGGAAACACCACAAACCGCGCCGACTGGTCCACTCGACGGATCCATCGGGTAAATCAACGGCGGCTTCTCGTAAATTTCCGTCGTCGATTCAATCACGGCCTGAGCCACGTGCGACTTCATGGATGACTTAGCAAGCGGCGCACTGCCGAGCTCGATGATCTCGATATCTTTAAACCCACGCACGTCCAGATGTTTTCGCAAAAGTCCAACAACGATCTGCGCTGTCAGATCCGGAACGAGGCGGAAATCGAGTCGGGCCATTGCGGTGCTTGGCAAAACAGTTTTCGCGCCGGCGTCAGTGTGACCAGTGTGAATACCGCAGATCGTGCAGGTCGCGCCGAAGATATGCTCTTTGACAAGCGTGTGGCCTTTCATTGCGCGCACCCAGCCGCCGATACGAAACTCGCGCTTCAGTCCGGCTTCGTCGAGCTCGATGTTCTTCAAAACTTCTGCATCTTCGTCACTGATCGGAGCGATGTGCGACGAGAACCCATCGATCGTGATGACGCCTTTTGGCGAAGTAATGGTCGCTAAAGCTTGTACTAAACGCCAGGCAGGATTGGGAACGATCGTGCCCCACTTCGAATGCAGATCGGAGTGTGCGCCAAACGCACGTAGCTCTAAAAACGTGATCCCCTTGAAGCCGAGACTGACGACCGGATTCTCTTTCGTGTCAGCCGAGCCTTCATCCCACAGGCAACCGTCAGCCTGCAACAACTCCGCATTCTCAGTCGTGAAGCGATAAAGACTCGGACTGCCAAGCCCGTCCTCGCCCTCGACGAGGAAGCGAAGTGTGACTGGAAGTTTTCCAAATGTCTTTTGATACGCCTCGACAGCCGCGAGACGCGCAACCAGATCACCTTTACTATTCGCTGCGCCACGCGCGTACAACTTACCGTCAGAAATCGTGGCGGCAAAAGGTCCGGAAGACCACTCAGTCAGTTGGCCCACCGGCTGGACATCGTAGTGTCCATAAACAACAAACGTCTTTGGACCACCACCACACTCGCCGTAGATGATCGGATAGCCGGAACCAACCCGAAACGATCGCGTCCCGATGCCCACACGCTGCATCGACTGCTCGACCGTTTCCGCAATCGCGCGCATGCCCGTCCCACGCGCGGCAACTGACGGCATACGGCAAAGCTGCTGCAACCGCTCCGTAAAGCTGCGTGCGTGCCTGTCTACATATTTATCAAACTTCGTAAAAATCAATCTGTGTTTATCCGTGGCTAAATATTCTTTTCGAACAACACATACTTCGACTGCTCTTCACGACGCTCAAACCCCGCGCAAACCAATCCATTGGCAAACGCCCGCTTAAACTCTTCCCGCACACGCGTCTGCTCCTCACGCGCGCGCTGAGGATCACTCTTAACCAGCGCATTCCAATCAGCCGGCACCGCTATCGTCGCAACGCGCTTCCCTTCAAACGGCGCTTCCGCTCCCTTCGCAAGCGCATGCACTCGATCAGTATCTATCCTCCACGTTGCCGACAATCGATCGCTCGGCAAACCAAGCTGTTCGTCAGCTCCGTAATCAACGCCATAAAAATCATCAAGATAGTTTTCAACAGTCGCGCCGAGCCGGTTGAGATTGAAGTGCGCATTACGCGCCAGCATCGGATCCCAGGTCCACTTGATCAACTTCCTCCCTTCGCTCAGTGCCTTCTCGCGTTGCGCCCACTTCAAACGCGCGCCGACACCTTTGTTTTGATAATCCTTCGCGACGGCCATCACGTGCGAGTATCCAAAAATCTCTAACTCGCGCACAGCGGCGAGATGATGAACAAATCCAACCATGCGATCGGCGACGAATGCGCCCAGAGTCCAGCCGCCGGCCTGGCGGGATACGATCAAATGCCGGCGCGGTGAGATTTCAAGATCAGGGAGGCCGAATGCTTCACGCTGCAACGCAACACAACGATCGAACTGCTCGATCGTTGTGCACTCCCGAATTGTCGTCTCTTCCATCCGTAAACATTATCCCTTCAATGGACGTGCCGGTATTTGAATTGTTGCCTGCAATCCACGCGGTACGAGGTTTTCCAGAGTCACGCGTCCGTTGATCAGCTCGAGGAGTTTACGACCGATGATGATACCGAGCTCGTTGATGTTCGGTTCGTGATTTGCCGCTCCGTGCTCCGGATCGAAAACGTTTGCGAGATCCGCGCGCGTCTCACCGTTGTCGATCACTTTGAACAACAACATCCCGTCTGCGTCATCATCGATGTTGATTCGCACCGAATCGCCAGCAGAACTACGACTCACTGCCCACGCGATGAAGTTGAAGAGCACCTGTCTCAATTTTCCCTGATCCGTAACGATAGTTGTGATCTCAGGGGCGAGCTCGTACTCGATCTTCACTTGTTGCTTCTGCGCCATTCGCGCTGCCGCCGCACACGACTCTCGCAAAGTCTCTCTGATCGAAAACTCCTGTAGAAAAACTTCGGTATGCCCGGCTTCGATGCGCGATAGATCAACGAGCTGATTCAGACTCGCTTGCAGTTGCAAACCCGAGTCCTGCACTTTCTGGCAAAAACGGCGCTGCGTGTCAGTCAACTCTTCCTGGTCGAGCAGGATTTCAGTGAATCCGAGAATCGAAGTCAAAGGAGTTCGCAGCTCGTGCGACATGCGCGCCAGAAACAATGAGCGGTAATGAGAAACCCGGCGCAGCTCGCGATTCGCCTCTTCCAGCTCGGCCGTGCGTTTTCTCAACTCAGCGATCAGTAGTTCTTCGCGTGAGCTCGGTTCTGCAGCCGGGCTCGTAGCTACCCCATTTGCCATCGTAACGTTCTCCCTGTCGACACTCTCGTGTGCTATGTCGTCCATATATAGATCTCAACCTGCTTGAAAAGTTCAGCAAACTTGGGGGTCAATCAGGGTTGTTATGTGGCTTCAATATAGGGTTTAGCGTTCGGGGCTGTCAAAGTTTAGTTGCATCTTTCTTGTGCTTTTTCTGCGTCTTTGTGGCTAATATATCGCGGGATGAACGGCCAACTCAGTGAGCAGCCGCTCGCGGAACTAATTCGGGAAATCTCGGGGAAGTCCTTGAGCGGCAGGTTGCGGCTCGAACACGAGCGCGTCCACGTGGTCGCTTACTTTGATCAGGGGAAGTTTCAGTATGCCGCCGCGAACGTGCGCACACTGCGCGTGCGTGAATATTTGATAAAGGCAGAAGCCGTTTCGGATCAGGATCTCGAGCAGTTTAACGAGCGTGTTTCGGACACGGATTTGCTCAAGGTTTTATGCGCGCAGAGGCTGCTCTCGCCGGCAATCGCGGAACAGATTCAAACGCGGCTAGTAACTGATGTGCTGCGGCTCGCGCTTTTATGGACTGACGGTGCGTGGGAGTTTGATGGACGATCTCGTCTCAGCGAAGCACTCAACGCGAAGATCGATCTTGATGCGCTGTTACTCGAGGCCGCACGCAGGCTGCCGGCGAAGTTTGCAGCTTCTCGTTTCGACAATCCCGCTGAACTGATCACGCCAGTGGCCGAGCCTCTCGTTAATGAGAATCTGCTGCCGGCAGAAGCGTTTCTACTTTCGCGCGTTGATAGACCCACTACCGTGCGTGAGATCGTGGCCGTCAGTGGACTGGGCCATGATGAGACGCTCGGACATCTTTATGCACTTGCACTCGCAGGCCCGCTCAAACGCGAACACTGGCCGGCTGTGTTTCGAGGTGAACAAGCAACTCGGCCAACGGCGCCTAAGAAGATCGCGCCTCCGCCTCCGCCACCACCCCCGCAAACAGTCGGGCGTGAGCAGACTCAAGACACCAGCCCGCAGGACGTCGAGAATCTACTCGTGAGAGTAAAAAATGCGCGCACGCATTACGAGGTTCTGGACGTTGCGCGTGAAATCTCAGCACCGGAGTTGAAGACGGTTTATTACCAACTGGCGCGGCGTTATCATCCGGATCGCTTTCGCAAGAGTGCCGCAGAGCTAGTGCCACGCATCGAAGCGGCTTTCGCGCGGATCGCTCAGGCTTACGACACGCTGCGCGACGATCAGCTACGTGCAAGCTACGACGCGAAACTTGAGGTGCACAAAAAAGTCGATCAGATCGTAGAGACCACACCGAAAGCAAGCGCCCCGGTGCCGGAACCCGAAGTAGTTACGGAAGGCGGTGCTGAACCGGTCGTGCCGGCAACTGAACGCGCAGCACTTCAGTTTAAAGAAGGACTCGCCGCGCTCGAAATGGGGCAAAAGAAAATCGCGCTCGGACTATTTGCGTCGGCTGCGAGAGCCGTCCCGAACGAGCCACGTTACCGCGCACGCTACGGTCAGATGCTCGCAGAAAATGAAGCTACGAGACGCGCGGCTGAAGCAGAGTTAAGCGCAGCAGTAAAACTCGATCCGAAGAACGCTGAATACCGGATGATGCTAGCGGAGTTGTATCGAGACCTCGGTTTGAAGCTGCGTGCGAAAGGCGAGGCCGAGCGCGCCGTCGCCGCCGACCCAAACAACCGCCAGGCGCGTGACCTCTTGCGATCTCTAAAATGAGCCACAAAAGGCACAAAAGTGGGCTTTCGGACGACGAGACCACCTACACATTTTTCTTTTTGCGGTTTTTGTGCTTTTTTGTGGCTAACAAATTATGGCGGCAGTTCAGATAGAGTTGATTGATAGCGCGGCGGCTGAGGCTTTCATACAGCTCGCGAAGACGACGGATAAGTTCGAGCGCTACGAGAATCCGCACGCGCAACGCATCGCGGTCATCGCGAATGAAATCGCGCAGCAGTTTCAACTCGCGCGACACGATCGCGGCTCGTTGTATGCTGCGGCACTCTTGCACGACCTCGGCGAGGTGGCGATGGAGCGTGATTACATTCAGGCCACCGGACCACTGTCGACTGAAGAGCGACTCGATCTTTCACGTCATCCGGTGCTCGGTGAACGCGAGGCGTCGAGAGTCGGAGCGGATCGCGCGGCGCAGTTGCTCGTCCGCTGGCATCATGAATGGTGGAACGGCGCCGGCTATCCTGATGCGCTGCGACGTGAAGAGATTCCACTCGCGGCCAGGATTTTGCGATTGGCTGATTCGTACGCGGCGCTCACTGATGCACGACCATTCCGCGCCGCGATGACGGTAGAAGACGCGCGACGCGTATTGATAGATGGTGCGGGGATCGAGTTCGATCCGGCAGTGGTGAACGTGTTCCTCTCGCTCGAACGTTTTCCCGAGCTGGAGTCGTTTGCGAAAACTGAAGTCGTCGAGCCGGTCGAGGAGACAGTTAATAACGGTCGCGGCTGGGATCTCTTTTCGTCGTATTCTTAAATCAAATGCATTTTCCGAACGGTTGGTTGGCTTTCGAACTCGGTGTGCTCCGGCGATTGAAGTTTGCTTCAG
The DNA here is from genome assembly GCA_035251975.1 of Pyrinomonadaceae bacterium. GTDB lineage: Bacteria > Acidobacteriota > Blastocatellia > Pyrinomonadales > Pyrinomonadaceae > PSRF01. The sequence goes on from DATFDT010000164.1 coordinate 6,176, forward strand.
TTGCGTTGCCGTTTACTGGAGAGCCGGAGTTGTCTGTTCACCTGAAAAATTGGCGCGTACGAGTGGCGGCAAACGATCCGATGTTGTGGTCCTACACTAAAGCGCTCGCCCTCGTCGAAAACAACACCGAACAACTGAATGAAGACGATCTCAACGTATTGCTCGACGATGCTTACGTGCCACGCGACAAGATGTCGAACGCTGCGTTGCTGAAATGGTTCAACGAGACTGATGCATGGTGGTTTGATAACCTGCGCTTCAACGCGGAACAGCTCGAAACCTACAAGCGCGCACTCGCCCTTACGGCAGGCATGATGACGGGCGATTACGTCCTTTCTTTTAACGAACAGACACGCACGTTGCGACAGCCGTTCTCACTACCGGACGTTTTTCGTCGCATGCTGGAATGTTTACCGGAGCCGGTGGACAACTCGATGCGCAACCAGGGCACGAACCAGGAGGTGCGCAACTTCGTCGCCGAGCGCCATCACACTGATCTCTTATTCTTGAGATTACCAGTTCCCATTACTCAAACCAGTACCGCAAAGGATCCGATCGTTACGTGGCGCGAGGAGTGGCTGCGTGGCGGCGATGATTTCTGGATGGATCTTGAGCGAGGACGCAGCGCGCGGCTCGGCTCACGCGTGCAGAGCAAACAGCAGTATCTCGGGTTTGTAGAAGACTTGCTGCGGACCGCGTCACACATTCCGGCGTGGGCGATCGCGCACACGGAGAATGGTTTCATCTCGAGTGAAGAGATGGTTGAGAAAATTGGGCGCGTGAGAAAAGTGAGCTCGATCTATTCGAAGGATTTTTCTGACATGCTCGGAGTGCGGGCGTCGCTCATCGTTGCCACAAGCTGAACCTCCAGAAGCGGGGGCAAGCTCTTCCTGACTTGTTCTGTTTCTAGTAGCTCAATTCTTTTGATAGCTGGAATAGAACAAGTCAGGAAGAGGGGCTTGCCCCCGCTGTTGCATTTCAAGCCTCCGCAATGAATTTGTAGCCCACACCGCGCACAGTCAGCAGGTGTCGAGGGCGCGACGGCTCGTCCTCAATATATTTCCGCAAGCGCACGATAAAGTTATCGATAGCGCGCGTGTCGGTATCTTCCCTCAAGCCCCAAACATCCTCGAGTATCAGGCTGCGCGACACGATCTTCCCTTCATGATTGATCAAATAGCGCAACAACTCCGCTTCCATCAACGTGAGATGTACTGTCTGCTCACCCGATCTCAACTCGAGCGCCTCGAAGTCGATCGTCTTCCCGCCAAACTCAAAGACCTTCGCACCATCGTTCTGCGAAGCACGATCGCGATCTTTGTTGAACCACTGCCGGCGTCGCAACAGCGCATTGATCCGCGCCAGCAACACCGCGAGATCGAAAGGCTTCGGAAGATAATCATCCGCGCCCGCCTCAAACCCGCGCAACACATCCTGCGCCTGCCCACGCGCGGTCAACATCAGAATCGGCACGAACTGCCCCTGCGCGCGCAAACGTGACGCGAGTGAAAAGCCATCCATTCCCGGCAACATCACATCAAGCACAAGAATATCGAAACCGCTGCGCCCATCATTCAACAACGCAAGCGCCTCTTCCGCCGTGCCCACCGTCTCAACTTCGTAACCTTCCGCCCTCAGGTTGTAACGCAACCCTGCAGCGAGATGTTTTTCGTCCTCAACTACCAGTATTGATTGCGACATATTAAACTCGCGGCAAGTGTACGGTGAAAGTGCTTCCATGACCGAGTCCCGGACTCTCGGCAAACACGCGACCACCATGTTTCGTAATAACCGAGTGAACGATGAACAGTCCCAAGCCGGTCCCTTTTACCCGCGCCATGAAGCGCCCCGGCACCCGATAAAAGCGCTTGAAGATACGCTTCAGTTGCCCGCTCTGAATTCCAATGCCTTTGTCAGACACTTGCACCGCAACGCGTTTGTTATCCAGCGCCGACACCGACACCAAAACGCTCACCTCATCATCTGAATACTTCACCGCATTGTCCAACAGATTCGAAAACGCTGCACGCAGCTCGTCGACGTCGCCCGAAACTTTCGCTGAGTGTGCGTCCGGCGACTCGCTGTAAACCAACGCCGTCTCGTTGAGCCCGTAACGAACGCGTGTCAACTCTAGACACTCGCGCACCATCACGCCGAGATCGATCACAGAACTGGCAATGCGAGGACGCTTGTGCCCGGTGCGGCCGGCGCGCAGAACCTGCTCGACCGTGTGCAACAGCCGATCGCTGTCAGCCAGCATGATGTTGTAGAATTCGCGACGCTCATCTTCGCCGACATCGCGCGTCTTCAGGGTTTCGAGATAAAGACGAATCGATGCGATCGGCGTCTTCAGCTCGTGGGTGACGGCGTTGATAAACGCGTCGTGCTGCTCGTTGCGCCGGATCTCGCGAATCAGGAACGTCGTGTTGAGCACGAGCCCAAAGATCAGGACGTTAAAGAACACGATACCGAGAACGAGCAGCGCGACTTCGCGCCAGTTGAGTATGATCCAGCCAACGTTCAGCGCGATCGCGAGTGCGACGAGACACGCGCTGAGCGTGATGAAAAATACGATTGACTTTCGGCGACGGCCTCTAACACGCATGGGCGGGGATTCTATCAATCCGCGGCGACTTGTGTGTATTGGTGGCCGGCCACCTTCTTCGGTAGACGAACTTTTCTCAATACAAAGAGCATCAGCCAAAGAAGTCCGGCCGTTCCCGAAAGCACACCGGAGATCACCGTCAACGATCGCGGTGTGATCCAGTGCAGCGACCATCCGGCGACCGCTGTCGAGAACGCCCAGATCATCATTTCTGCTGCGCGATCGCTCGTCGACACTCTGCCTCGCAAGTAGTCGGGAACGAGCCGCATCAGCAGCGTTTCCTGGACTGCAAATTCAGCGCCCAGCAATACACGCGAGATCGCAACCATGACACACGCGCCCACGAGCGTCGGCATCACGCCTGCCAGCGCGTAAACGATGCCCTGGATAAACAGGCTCCAGCCGATGAACGCAACGGTCCGTTTTCTTAATTCGAAGAACGCACCGACACGACGCGCGATCATCATACCGATGAATAGGCCAAAGCCTCCCGCGAAATAGAACGCGGCGACTGCTGAGTCAGGACTGACGCCGTTCTCGCCGGAAAACACGAGCGCGCCTAACCGATCGGCGATCAGATTCATCGCACCGCCGCCGGTGGCCCAGAGGATATTGATCCCGAGGATCGTCGCGACAGGCGCGTGACGGACGATGTAGGACCAGCCCTCACGCATGTCAGACCAGTAGCCGCGATAGAGACTCCTCGGCTCTTCTGAAACAGCTTTCTCGCTGCGCGTATCCTCGTCAGGCACCAGCCACACGGAATACGCCGACGCGACGAATGAGAGCGCGTTGATGATGAATGCTGCTTTGTAACCGACGTGCGCGGCGGTCCAGCCACCCAGCGCTGCGCCGATCGACATCAGCAGGAAGCGCGACGAGAACATCAACGCGTTGCCTGCAAGTAGATCGCGTTCCCCCGTGATATTTGGAACAGCGGCGTTCTTGGCTGCTTCGAAGAATGTACCGAAGATCGAGAGCGCCGCGGTGCACACGTATGCGATCCAGAGATCCTCAGGACCGCTGACGAACAGGAACCCGAGCGCGATTACAACGCGCACGAGGTCTGTAGCGATCATTACCGTGCGACGCGACCAGCGATCGACAAACGCGCCGGCCAGTGGAGCGAAAAGCGTAAACGGCACGAGTCGCGAGATGAGCACGATCGTGGTGACTTCGGGCGCGGCGTGAGATACAACACGGACCAACCCGAGCGCAGCAATGAAGTTAAACCAATTGCCAAGTTCTGAGATGACCTGCCCGATCCACAATCGTCTGAATGAGCGATTGCGCTGCAGGAGTTGTACGTAAGTTAACGAGTCCATGATCTTCACCAATAGCTGTGGTTGGACCGGGTCGGTAAGCATAGAACAAGTCAGGAAGAGGGGCTTGCCCCCGCTGTATTGGGAAGAGCGGGGGCAAGCCCCTCTTCCTGACCCGTTCTATGCTTCGTCGCTCAATCCAATCTGGTTTTGAGGCAATAAAAAAGCCGCCCAATTCTGGCGGCTCGCGATCTGCTCCGTTCTCGTCGAACGTCATCCTCCAACAAACCGCGGCGGCCTCTTTTCAAGAAATGCCGAGACGCCTTCAACAAAATCCTTACTCTTCCCTGATTCGATCTGCGTCTCGCGCTCTAGATCCAAATGAGTTTGCATGTCATTCGTGGCGCTGGCTTCAAGCAGCATCTTAATCTCGCCGATTGCGGCCGTCGGGGCCTGGGCCAGCTTCTCCGCCATTGACATGACTTTGTTCATCAACTCCTCGTCAGGTGAAACTGAATTTATCATCCCGATTTCAGCGGCGGCTTGAGCACTGATCAAATCGCCGGTGAATAACAATTCCGTTGCTCGTTTCCATCCTACGAGCCGGGGCAGCATAAATGTTCCACCACAATCCGGCGTGAGCCCGATTTTTATAAAAGCCTGGTTGAACCGAGCACTCTCCGCCGCGATCACGAGATCGCACGCGAGTGCGAGATTACACCCGCCGCCTGACGCGACACCGTTCACTGCCGCGATAAACGGCACCGGCGTCCGTCGAATCAACAGGATTGCTTCGTTCAATAGTCGCAACGGCTCATCGAAGAACGCCTCGACACGCCCGTCTTTCTTCGCGATCTCCTGCATCTCGCGCAAGTCACCACCAGCGGAAAACGCTCGACCAGCACCCGTGATCACGATCGCCCGGGCACCGCGTTCAAGTGCCTCGCTGACAGCGGCCTTGAAATCGTGTGCGACCTGCACATTGAGCGCGTTCAGCCGGTCCGGCCTGTTCAAGGTCAGTACGCCAACCGCATCACGCATCTCCAGTTGTATCGTCTCGTAACTCATTTTAGAGCGTTCTTTGCCGTCAATCGCGTAGACTGCTCGCGCGTCGGAAAAATTCCCCGATTGTTGTTTGTTTATGCCCGAAGCTAGCTCTTCGCAACAGCCACCCTGAATTTCTCAGGTTCTCTGCTGCGCGCGACTCGCGCTAAAACAATCGCTGCATAAAACCGGCCTGCCTGATGATGGCTTGAACGGTACTGAATCGTTCTTACCACATTGATCGCAGGTAATGTCGAATCTCTGACGCTCACCTCCGTGTGCTTTAGAGCCGCCGAAGTTGGCACGCCGTGCGTCGCGGCATGGCTTACATCGCTTCGGGTGAGTTAGGTTTCGTTCCCTGTAATACTCCTGTTCTCGTTCCGTAAACATGAACGGAGTGCTGCACTCCGAACACGTAATTTCAAGGTCTGGCATCGCGGTTTCTCCACGAGAGTGAAAACGAGGACGTTCACTCCCTTGCTCTTCGGAGCGCTGGCGGTGCGTCTCTTTCAACCACAGGATGTGGAGCGAAAGCGCTGATTTTTCAAACGCACGCCGAAAAACCTGGGCGTCCCGACGGTTATGTTGCGTGTGAGTGTACTCCAGCAATGCGGTCTATTCAATTTTTTTGTTGCATCCTTTGACAAAAAGTGTGGCAGATGATCTTCAAGCATGCCGTTCTCTGTGGCGTATACGCAACACAGACCATGCGTTAGTCCTTATTTTCGCCCGGCACATGCGTTGCTCCTTTATTTCGACCGAAGCATGAGCAGACTCTTTTATAAGGGCCCCGACGTTTGATCAAACAGACCACACTCGGCGGTGCAGTTGAAACCCACGGGATCGGACTACACACTGCTGTTCCGGTCCAGGTCCGCCTCGCCCCTGCTCCACCTGATACTGGCTACGTCTTCCGCCGTACTGACCTCGGCGGCTTCGAGATTCCGGCAACAGTCGAATCAGTGGCCCATTGTGGTTACGCAACCACGCTCATGCGGACCGGTGTCATGCTTTCGACTGTCGAACACCTGCTCGCGGCTTTGCGTGGACTCGGCGTCGACAATGCGTTCATCGAGGTCGACAATCTCGAGATTCCGATCATGGACGGCTCTGCGGAAGATTTCGCGCAGATCATCGAACGTGCCGGTATCGTCCAACAGCCACTCGCACGGCGCGCGTTGCTCGTCCGTGAAAAAGTCTCGTTCGAACAGGGTAATCGTCGCATCAGTGTCGAGCCGGCTGACACTTACCAGATCGACTGCCTGATCGACTTCTCGCATCCGATGATCGGCGTGCAGAGTTTGTTTGTGGAGTTAGGCAATGGCGCGTTCAGTCGTGAGATTGCGGCGGCGCGTACGTTTGGGTTTACGAATGAGATTGAGGCGTTGCGAAAGGCAAATCTGATTCGCGGTGGATCACTCGACAACGCGATCGTGCTGACGCCGGAAGGAATGTTGAATGAGACTGGCTTGCGCTTTCGGGATGAGTTCGTGCGTCACAAGATACTAGACATCATCGGCGACCTCGCATTGTTAGGCATGCCGATACTCGGAAAAGTCGTCGCCGAACGCAGCGGCCACATCATGCACGCGGGACTGATGTCGAAATTACTACGAGTGCGATCCGCCTGGGATATAGTCGATATGTAGATCCGCGTTCATCCGCGTCCGCGGCTAAAGCCCACTCCTCACAATATCGTGCACTCTAATTAGACCAACACAGATCCCATCCTGATCGACGACCGGCAACACCGAAATCTGCGATGGTCTATCCTCCATCAACCTGAGCGCATCAAACGCCAGCAACGCCGGCATTACCACCACTGGCTTCCTTGTCATAAACTCATCACACGTCAACTTCGCTAATGATTCGTGACTGGTCTGCTCAATCGCTCTTCGCAAGTCGCCATCCGTGATGATCCCCGCCAGTCGCCCACCATCATCAACCACGCAGACCGCCCCGAGTCCACCCTTGCTTATCGCTCTCACGACTTCAACCCACGACGCCCCAACCACGATCGTCGGATTCTCACTATCACGATGCATCAAATCAGCAACGCGTAACGTCAATCGCTTCCCTAACTGCCCTGCTGGATGATTCACCGCAAAATCGTCCGGCGTCAGTCCCTTAACCTTCATCACAGTCATCGCAAGCGCATCACCGATCGCGAGCGCGACCGTCGTGCTCGTCGTCGGCGCGAGATTTAAAGGACACGCCTCCTTATCGACGGAAGCATCAAGCACCGCATCCGCACGCCGCGCGAGTGTCGAATTAACGCTCCCGACAATCGCCACAATCGGCACACCGCGATTTTTGAGATACGGCAACATCGCGACGATCTCATCTGTCTCGCCGCTGTTGCTCAAAACTACGACCACATCGTCTGGCCGGACGATCCCAAGCCCGCCATGCAGCGCGTCCGAAGGATGCAGGTAAAGTGCGGCAGTTCCCGCGCTCGTCATCGTCGCCGCGATCTTTTGCCCAATAATTCCGGACTTGCCGACTCCGAGAATGACGACCTTTCCCGAGCACTTCGCCACGAGCTCGACCACCCGCCCGACCTGTTCGCGGTCAAGCCGCGTGGCCGTCTGGGCGATGGCGTCCGACTCCGTTCTCAGTACGTGCTGGATGTCCGCGAGATGATCTTGGTTCATTGGCGCCTTTGATATACGACGCGCATAACATTTGGCAAGTCGGCGGAAGGTAAGTTATAGTCCGGCATTCGTTCAGACTAAGTTCAGACAAGGTGGGTTTGTGATGGGTCTGCTAAGCCTGCTTCCCAAAGAAGAGCAGTATTTCGATCTGTTCACGCAGATGACGCTCTACATCTCTGCGGCGGCGCGTGAGCTGAAGGAGATGCTCGCCGACAAAGATCACGCTTACGGCGAGTATGCGAAGCGCATCAAAGGGCTCGAACACGCCTGCGACGAGCTCACGCACAGTATTTCCACACGCCTGAATAAATCGTTTATCACGCCGTTTGATCGCGAAGACATTTACATGATGTCGACCGCGCTCGACGACATCGTCGATCTGATCGACGATGCGGCACACGCGATCATCATTTTCGACGTCCAGGAAATTACTGACTACGCTCGTGATTTTGCGGACGTGCTCGAGCGGATGGCGGACCAGCTTAAAGAGATAGTCTCTACGCTGCAACGACCCAAGAACATCACGCAGCGGCTGGTTGAGATTCACCGGCTCGAGAATGAAGGCGACGATATCTATCACGCCGCCATCGCGGATCTATTTCACGATCCGCCGGACGCACTCACAGTTTTGAAATGGAAAGAGGTTTACGAGAAGCTCGAAGCTGCGGTCGATCGTTGCGAGAACGTGGCTAACATTATTGAGAGTGTGATTATTAAGCATACTTAGTAACCGTCTCCCATGACCGCAACTCTGGCTTTCGTCATCGTCCTCGTCTTCCTGGCGCTCGTCTTCGACTATATCAACGGCTTTCACGACGCCGCGAACTCGATCGCGACTGTTGTCTCGACGCGCGTTCTCTCGCCGGGTCTTGCAGTAATTTGGGCCGCCTTCTTCAACTTCATCGCATTTGCAGTGTTCGGCACGCGCGTCGCGAAGGCGATCGGCGACGGCGTTCGCATGGATCTCATTAGTCCGGAGTTACGTCTTTATGTCCTGCTCGCGGCGTTGCTCGGCGCGATCGTCTGGAACCTGATCACGTGGTATCTGGGGTTGCCGACGTCGAGCTCGCACGCATTGCTGGGCGGGTATGCGGGTGCGGGAATCGCTGCCTACGGCGGTGTGAGCGGATTGCTCAAAGCTGAAGTGTGGTTCCGCACGTTGAAGTTCATTGTGCTCTCGCCGTTGATCGGCATGTTTTTGGGATTCACGTTGATGGTGCTGGTTTACTGGATCTTTCGACGCTTTTCGGCGACGCGCGTCGACAAGATCTTTCGTCGTGGCCAACTGTTTTCAGCGGCCGCGTTCTCTTTGGGCCACGGCGGCAACGACGCGCAAAAGACGATGGGAATTATCACGGCGGTGTTGACTGCGGGTGGTGTTTGGGGCATGCAATACGGGCCAAACGGAAACCTCCCACAAATACCCATCCAAGTCGTCCTCGCAGCCCACGCCGCGATCGCCTTAGGCACGTTGTCCGGCGGTTGGCGCATCGTGCACACGATGGGAACCAAAATTACAAAGCTGAAACCGGTGGGCGGCTTCTGCGCCGAAACCGCTGCCGCGCTGACACTCGCCTACGTCACACTCACCGGCACGCCTGTCTCCACCACGCACACGATCACAGGTTCGATCGTCGGCGTCGGCGCGACACGTAGATTGTCGGCAGTGAAATGGGGCGTCGCCGGTCGCATAGTCTGGGCCTGGATCCTAACAATCCCAGCCGCCGCCTTCGTCGCCGCCCTCTCTTTCTGGGTCGTCTCCTTCATCCACAACCTCTTCATCTAGCCACCAAATTTTCAGCCACAAAAAGGCACAAAAATCACAAAAATCTTCCTGATCTCTTTTGTGCCTTTTGTGCCTTTTTGTGGCCGGTATTCGGATTCCAGAAATCGGATTTGAGTCGATCGTCTTTTCATTGACCGCTTTCAAACAGCGGCAGGGGTCGAACCTGCGACCTTTCGCTCCGGACGATTTGCAAATTGATGCGTACCAAAACGCCCAACAAATAGCAGTCAAACTAAGCTATAGTCCATCAATTGGCAGCTTATATATTTGACGAGGGGTACAAAAGAGGTTACAAAACGGGGGGCACTCCTGGTTCATCTTTGAAACTGCCATTTTGTTTAGGCCCGCGTAGCTCAGTGGATTAGAGCGCTCGCCTCCGGAGCGAGAGGTCGCAGGTTCGACCCCTGCCGCGGGTAATCATTTCCTCTCGCAAACGACAACAACGTGCTTAACCTAAAACATCTCCACGCTATCAAAAGGGGAAGCGAGTCGTGGAACCAGTGGAAATTAGACAATCCTTACGTTGAGCCCGATCTAAGTGGTGCGGATCTCAGCGGCGCCGACCTCCGTCACGCAGACCTCACAGGTGCAGATCTCAGTGGTGCAAATTTGCGGGAAGCTGATTTAGATAGTGCCAATCTTAAGGATGCAAATCTCAGTCAAGCAGATTTGAGGCGCGCCAATCTTTGCAATGCTTATGTCGGTAATGCAGATCTAGCAGACGCGGATCTTGAAGACGCTAACCTGGATAACATGCGATTTTGGAACACTAATTTGCGAGGCGCCAACTTGAGCGGCGTCAATTTACCTGGAGACAAACTTTCACAAGTCTTCCTTGGAAATACGAAAATCGATCCACATTTGGTAAATAGCTACTACTGCTTTGAATACGAAGCGCAACATCTACGCATTCTTCGGGAAGGGGTTGCGGCGTGGAACAAACGGCGAACTGGACGTTTAGTGGTGTGACCTTGCCGCTGAGAAGCGAGGGAATCTTTCTGAACTCCAGACCGACAGGTTCGACACCTAGCGCGGGTATTCAATCCTAGTCCTGAAGCAAACCTCAGAGGCGACTCGAACGTAGTACCCCTCGGAGATGACTCGGAGATGACACATGTTCTGCCAGGCATGCGGTAGCGCGATTGCTCACAACACTAAATACTGCAACCGCTGTGGGATGCAGTTGGTGCCGGCTGAAGATTCGAAACCGGATAAGACGCCCGCAGAGAAACGGCTGGATGATTATTTGGATGGGCTGTTCTGGATCAGCGTCTTTGGTCTGGGCTTTATTATCGGCGGCACGGTTTTGCTGACGAAGTTTGGAGTACGGGACTTAATTGTTATTGGTTACGCCGTACTGAGCACCATCGTGTTTTTGATAAATTTCGGCTTCAGTATGTTTGGCGCACTCAGTCTCATGCGTTCGAAAGACGGCAAGCTGACTATGCGTCCAGGTCACGAGACTCGCGAACTTGGCCCACCCAAATTGGACTCAATGCCGATACCCGCTACCAGCGTTACAGAAAATACGACACGATCATTTGAGCCAATTGAGCGCAATTAAGGTTCATTAAAGGGCCATTCGGGCAGGCGCTCTCTCGACTTTAACCAGTCCGGCGGGATTCCCTCTATGCCTGTATGTGACGCGACGATGCCTCCCACAATCGCGCAGGTTGTATCGCGATCACCTAAGCCGCTTACTGTTAGCCATAGTGCTTCTTCGTAATTCGAAAGGTGCGCACCAGCACACCACAAGGCGAATGGAACTGTGTCTTGAGCGGATACCTTAACGCCATTTCCAAGAACAGCAACAGCAAATTGGACGGAAGCATTGGCCGCAATCTCTCTCGCCTGTCGAATCCTGCTTCGCACTTCAGACTCCGGAACATACGGCAGAACCAAGTCGAGGAACTCAGACCGTCCGGGCGTCACACCAGAAGCTCCCAAGTTGTGCGCAAACGCAACTGCAACAGCGACTGCGATAGCGCCGGCTATGGCTTCGTCATGGGTGTGAGTTATGACAGACGATCGAGTCGCGTGCTCGACAACGGCCTCGATGTCATCCGCAAAAAACGACCCGATCGGCGCGACACGCATTGCGGCGCCATTGCCGAACGAGCCTTGCCCTGCAAAAAAACTGCTCGCTCGTTCGGACCAGTCCTCGCCACATTTGATTTCCCACAAGAGACGGTGCATAGCTGGTCCATAGCCGCGCGTGCTGTCATAACGTTCGGCGAAGCTTCGAGCAAGCTCCGGTTGATGGATATACCCATGCCGACGTAACACTGAAAAGATCGAGAGGGCCATCTGCGTGTCATCGGTATAGCTCCACTTGCGACTTGCTAAAGCACGTTCTGCAATTAATCCTCCGACCACATCGGGATTGATGAAGAAAGTCTCGCCGAACGCATCGCCAACCGATAATCCTTCAAGGCTACATCTTGCACGTTGAATAGGGCCCCGTAATAAAGACTCCATGACTCGTCATGGTAGCGCATTTTGCCTATACACGCTGCGGTAAGCTGAATGTGTATGGAATGGTCGACGCTCACGTTGCAGTGGTTGAAAGCGAGTTATTGGCGGGCAGTACATTTACGCCTTG
>DATFDT010000165.1:0-51570 GCA_035251975.1 Pyrinomonadaceae bacterium
TTCAAGTTTCCATTAGACGATTTGCGCAACTGAGAATAGAACAAGTCAGGAAGAGGGGCTTGCCCCCGCTCCAACCGATGTTGCGTGGATCCGCTGCAACACACTAATACCCCACTACCATAAACCGCAGATGAACAAGGATTGTCCCGACTGAGCAATGAGAGACTCTCACAATCAATTGAGGCGGCTGGAAGTTGGGTTTTGGGTGCTGGCGATCCTGTTGGGTTTCTTTCATGCCTGGGCCGACCATCATTACCTTGTCAATGCTGATGCCATGTCGTATCTCGACATCGCTGAAGCATACGTGCGACGCGATTGGAGCAACGCCGTCAATGCTTACTGGAGTCCACTCTACTCATGGCTCATCGCCCTTGCCCTCTTAGTCGTTAAGCCCTCGCCGTACTGGAAATTCGCCGTACTTCACCTCGTCAATTTCGCAATGTACCTGTTTGTCCTGGGCTGTTTTGGTTTTCTGATACGCGAGCTCGTTCGGGTTCAGCGAGTGCGCGGCCCTGAGTTGGGACTGGTGACAGTGCCGGACTGGGCACTACTGGCGCTCGGATATTCACTGGTCATTTGGTCGAGCCTTTTTCTGGTGACCGTCCAACTTGAGTCTCCCGATATGCTGGTCGCAGCGTTCGTGTACTTCGCGACTGGGATTCTCGTTCGCATTCGCCGGGATCCTTCCCGGTGGCTGCCCTATGTCGTGCTCGGCGTTGTTCTCGGATTAGGCTTTTTGGCGAAGTCCGTGATGATGCCGCTGACGGCTGTCTTCCTGCTCGGCTGCGTGTTTGCTGCCGGCAATCTGCGCCGTGCCTTGCCGCGTGTTGCACTCGCAGGTGCTTTCTTCTTGCTGGTAATCGGGCCTTTCGTTTTTGCGATGTCGCAATCGAAGGGTTATCTAACAACGGGCAGAACCGGCAGACTAAATTATCTCTGGGCCATCAATCGCGTAATCAACAATAACTGGCAAGGAGAAGAGCCCGGCAGTGGCATACCGGCGCATACAACGAGAAAGATCTTCGCCGACCCACCCGCCTTTGAATTTGCCGAACCGGTTGGCGGAACGTATCCCGTCTGGTACGACCCGACTTACTGGTACGAAGGAAGTGTTAGCCACTTCGATCTTAAAGAGCAGCTCAAGGTCGTGGCGACAGGGGTTAGCTCCTATTACGAGCTCTTCCAGGAGTGGGGCCTGCAATATGGCCTGGCGGTCGCGCTTTTGTCTTTTTACCTGCTGAGTCGCAGAGGGCGACGGATAATCTACGACTTGAAAGATCACTGGACCTTGCTGCTTCCGGCAATCGGTGGACTGGGATTGTATGCGCTCGTGAATGTGCAGGGCCGGTATGTTGCGTCGTTCATGGTGCTGCTCTGGCTGGCCCTATTTGCAGCCGTTCGTCTACCGCAAAACCCCGACTCGGAAAGACTCATAAAAGTGGTCATGGTGGTCCTTGCAGGATCGATAGTCCTGACGACCTTAGCTTCTTCAACCAGGGAAATTGCCGTCACTATCCGGCATCTGGTGCGCGGTGAAGATCCCGCTGCGCACGAGCAATGGCAGGTAGCCGAAGGCTTGCGCGAATTGGGACTGGTTTCGAGCGACAAGGTGGCTTTCATTGGTCATTCCACTCGCGGTTTCTGGGCTCACCTCCTCCAGCTACGCATCGTTGCTGAGGTTAGAAGAGACAAAATCGGCGATTTCTGGGAAGCAGATGCTAACCGCAAAAACCAACTGCTCAACGCGTTCGCTGCTACTGGAGTTAAAGCAGTTGTTGCGGAAAAACCACCCGCCGGCAGTGACCTAACCAACTGGCGCCGGATCCGTAAGACGGACTACTACGTCTACATCAGATAGAGTTTTGTGCTTTTTGTGCCTTTTTGTGGCCAAGTTGGTGTTTCAGCCAGCAGAGCACAAACGTGACTGAACTGTAGAAGTAGTAAAACAAGTGGAGTGGATAGGCGAGGATCGCGAAAAACAGTCCTTTACGACGAATGAAATACCGGTAGAGTTTGTGATTGAGAACCGGGATCATCGCCAGCAACACGAGAATCAACAACAACAACTGCGGCATCAGAATCGAGAAAGGCAGCAGCAGAAGCGACAAACCGAGCAACGCTGCACTGATGCGATCCGTCGTTTGCACATTCAAATCGTTGAGTACATCTTTGTGTTCAAACATCAACATGGACCACGGAATCGCCCGGCAAAAGATGTCGGCGTGCAGCATCGACTTCATCGTCCAGTGCTTCAGATGTTTGGCTTGTAGTTGCTTATCGAGCAGAATGCGGTGTCCCCGCGCGCGGAGTCGATATCCGAGCTCGATGTCTTCGATTGCAGGTCGCGGATAGCGCTCGGCGTCGAAACCGTTAACTGACAGGAACACGTCTCTTCGCATCGCGCCACAGCCGGCCCAAAATGTTTCCGCCTCAACCCGCCCCTGCTGGTGTACGAACCGGTGAAACAGATTTTTGTATTGTGAGATGAAATTCTCTTCTGCCGGCTCGTCGTCGTAAGAGCCAAACGTCGCAGCCACGTCCGGGTACTCCACAAAGGTCTTCGCGACTCGATCGAGCGTGTCATGTTTCACCACGCAATCGGCATCAACGAAGAAGAGAACCTCACCGCGCGCCTGTTGAGCGCCAAGATTGCGCGCGCCACCCGGTCCTGTCTGGCGCGGCATTTTTAAAACCACGGCGCCTCGTTCGCGGCTGATCTCGGGACTGCGGTCCGTCGAACAGTCATCAACCACGATCAACTCGTAGTGTTCGTAAGAATTGCCCCGCAGCGCGTCGAGACAAACAGGAAGAAACTTCTCGCCGTTGTAGACAGGAATGATTACGGAAATGAAAGGTTGGTTATTCACGATGTATTTTAAACCGCCGCTGGTACAAAGTTTCTCGATCTCAGCCAGCCGGCGATGACACGTGCCATTGCATCATGCGCGCCGACATCGAGATGCTCGTCATTCGGTATATAAATACTGCGACTGCCGTTCGCTGCCGCTTGTCGCAATGCATCAATACTATCGACGAAATTACAGCCCACACGGCCACAGAACTCCTGCATCGTCTCGCTAAAGTCTTTCACGCCTTGTGACCGCTGCGGAAGATATCGCGCCTGGTCTTCCACGCGATCGAAGGAGATGTTTGATTCCATTGCGTGCACCATTGTCGGAATAAAAACTACCAGCAACTGAATCCCGTTCGACTCGCAAAGGTGTTGACCTTGTTCTATGGCGGCCATCGTTTCAGTCATACCTAAGTGTCGCGTGGAAGGTTGATCCGGCTCGTAACGATAGCGAACGGCAACTCTCCGCACCGTACCGCCGCGGTAACGCAACGTCGCCATTGGCCCGACCTGCGGTTGCAAGCGAGTATTGGTGAGCCATTCCTTCAACAAAGAGTTGCCGAAGTAGCGTTCTTTCAATGACGTCTGCGATTGTTGCGGGTCCTTTTTCCACTCCGCGAACTGCTCCGCGTCCGTCAGATCGTTTCCTTCAAACAACTGCCACACAACCACGCGCGGCTTGTAAGCCAAACCATAGCGCTTCAGCACGAGCAACTCCTGCTGTGGTCCATATGCACCGCGACCGAGATTGACGACGCTTAATCCAGTCGCCTGCCCGGCGCGTTGCACAAACGTATCTTGTTCCGCGACCGCGGCCGCTTCGGTAAATGAATCACCGATGAAGACGATATCGGCCTGTCGCTGCCCGGGCGCATTGCGAAAACCGTTCTCATCTGTTCGATACTCGACGATCCTGTCTACGTCGGGAACGTAACCCTTCCACGACACGAACGGTCTTCTAACAAAACCCAGCTCGGGATCGGCGGCGGAATACCGGCGCGGGATGTGACCCTGGTCAAGCCAGTAATTTGAATGCGCAACACCCATCACACCGAATGCATATCCTGCATCGCAAGCTGCAAGCACGGCCAGCAAAGAGATCGCCACCGTGACGAGTCGAAGCGCAAGCGATCTTTTATAACGTGACGGCACAATAAGAATGAGAACGACGCAAAGTGTGATTAAGGCGATGGGGATACCAACGTAGATGTCTTTGAGACGATAGTGGCCCCACAGATACTCACCGCGCGGTCGAAGCAACGGTAGGATCCAGACATACAGGAAGGCGCCAGCGAGCAAAACACCTGCCAGTGAGGATCGCCACGATCTGATTTGGGAGCGACCAGATTCGTTCACAACTATTAAAACAGCGTGTAGATGAAAGGCGCAGCCCCGGTGCTACCAAGAGCGATAAGGACGCCCAACGCCAAAATCGAAACGAGAATTGGAATCAGATACCACTTTTTATTGTGTCGTATGAACTGCAAAAGCTCCCGAAAGAAGCCTGGGTTCTTCCGGAATTCGTCGGGTGATTTCATTTTACCCCTCCTTGACCTTGTTAAAACTGCCGGTAATAGCTGTCTTCGTTCTTAGTCTCCTTTACCGGTGTCCACTGAGTTTCCCGTTTTTGCCGCCGTTGCTGCAAAATATCTTTACCCGTCAGCTTCAGAACGAATCCCAGCGGCGTAATTACCAGGAAAAACATTAACGCGAGCATCACGTTGCTGACAACATATCCGATGATGCTTGTAGGTAAGTAAACAGCCAAATAGGCGATTCTTCCCAGCTTTGGCACGAATGCGGCCACTGCCAGAACTACGCCAATGCTCCACAAAGCAATCGAGCCGGTGCCGATTCCCTTCGTCTTCCACGCCGACAGCGCTCCCAGCACGAAAAACCCGATCAGCATTGCGATCGCAAAGCGCCGCAACTCCCCGGCATCGGGATTCCACTTAACGTGCTGGAAAAATGGAAGGGCTGCTACTTTCACGGCCTAATCTGAAATAGGTCCTATATGTCCTATAGGACTTATCAATCCAAAGCAAACTGCGCGAGGTGCTCACTTGCTCCACGCATTGGTGGTTGCGTTTCTTTGAGCAGCAGATGATTGCCCATCACCAGTGCATCGATATGCGTGAACATAAAGCAGCGGTAAGCATCATCCGGTGAGCACACGATCGGTTCGCCTCGAACGTTGAAACTGGTGTTGACAATAACCGGGCAGCCGGTGGCCTGATAGAACTGGTCCATCATCGTGTAGAACAGCCCGTGACGCTCAGCATCAACAGTCTGAATTCGCGCGCTGTAATCCACGTGTGTTACCGCCGGGATCACGCTGCGCTGAACATTCAATCGATCGATACCCCACAATGATTTCTTGTCAGGCGGAACCGGCAGGCGCTTATCTTCTTTGACTGTGGCCACGAGCTGCATGTAAGGACTCTCGCCGCTCAGATTGAACCATTCCGAAGCATGCTCGCGCAGCACGCAAGGTGCAAACGGTCGAAAGCTTTCGCGAAACTTGATCTTGAGATTCATCTGCGACTGCATCTTCGGATTGCGAGCGTCGCCGATGATGCTGCGAGCACCCAACGCGCGTGGGCCAAACTCCATCCGGCCCCGAAACCAACCGATCACTTTCCCGGCCGCAAGCAGCTCAGCGACTTTTCGCGCTAGCGCCAGGTCAGGAAGTCGCTCCGAAACGCCCGCTACACTCTCGATATACGCACCGATATCAGCGTCGGTGTATTCAGGTCCGAGCAGCGATCCACGCATCGTGTCGCGGCCCTGATTGTCGCGCGGACGTCCCATCATCTGGTGCCAAACTGCCAGCGCGGACCCGAGCGCTCCGCCTGCATCTCCCGCCGCAGGCTGTATCCAGATTTCTTTGAATGGACCTTCGCGCAGAATGCGACCGTTCGCAACGCAGTTGAGTGCGACACCTCCGGCCAGGCAAAGATTCGTTTTTCCAGTCTCCGCGTGTGCACGACGCGCCATCCGCAGCATCGCTTCTTCAGTCACGACTTGAATGCTGGCCGCGAGATCCATGTCCTTCTGTGTTAGCTGAGACTCGGGCTGGCGCGGTGGTCCACCGAAGAGTTTGTGGAAACGCTCGCTCGTCATCGTCAGGCCGGCGCAGTAGTTGAAATATTCCGGGTTCAGCCAGAAAGAACCGTCCTCGCCGAGATCGAGCAAGTTGTCGTAGATCAGGTTGACGTATTTTGGATCGCCGTACGGCGCGAGACCCATCACTTTGTACTCGCCGGAGTTAACTCTGAAACCGGTGTAGTAAGTGAACGCGCTGTAGAGCATACCGAGCGAGTGAGGAAAACGAATCTCGTGCAGCAGGTGAATTCGATTTTCTTCGCCTACTCCGATCGTGGTTGTAGCCCACTCACCAACGCCGTCTGCGGTCAGAATCGCCGCTTCTTTGAATGGTGAAGGAAAGAATGCGCTCGAAGCGTGCGATTCATGGTGCTCGGTGAAAAGCACAGGCCCTTCGTATTCCTTACCGATCTGTTTTCGAATGAGAGACGGAACATTGCTCTTCTCGCGCAGCCATGTGGGTATGGCCATCGCGAAGGAGCGCAGACCGCTCGGCGCTACGCCAAGATATGTTTCTATTAGCCGGTCGGCTTTGACTAAAGGTTTTTCGTAGAAGACCACGGCGCTTAACTGCGCTGCAGTTATTCCAGCCTCGCGCAAACAGTACGCTATCGCGTTTGTGGGAAACGCGGCATCATGCTTCTTGCGCGTAAATCGTTCTTCCTGAGCCGCTGCCACAATCACGCCGTCCTGCACTAAGGCTGCGGCGCTGTCGTGGTAAAAGGCTGATATCCCGAGAATGTTCATGGAGCTTGTAACAACTAGAAACGATAATTCTTCACCTTGCCGCCGATCCTGCTCATTAATTGTCATTAAATGATTACCGAGTTTTCACGGCTCAACTGTGGGGAGTGTGATCGGCGCAAAGTAATCGTGCTTGCTCGTAGGACCCTTGCCGGCGAATGTGTTGATTATACCGTCTGGCGAAACAATCCGCAGCCGCGAGTTGTCACGAGCGCTGATCAGGATTGAGCCATCTTTTCGCACCAGGATGTTTTCGGGATCGGCAATCTGTGCTGAGATCGCGGGTCCGCCGTCGCCAGAGAAACCGGGACCTTTGGTTCCGACCAGAGTGCGAAGTGTGCCATCAGGTTCAATAATCCGAATGGCATTATTGTGCTCATCGTCTACGTAAATCCTGCCATCCTTATCGATTGCCATCGCCTGGGGCGAGTCAAACTTCGCTGCTCGTGCCGGGCCACCATCACCTGCATACCCGCGCTCGCCAGTACCGGCAATCGTGCTGATGTTGCCATCGTGCCCGACCTTTCTGATTACATTATTATCGCTATCCGCAATCAGCAGGTTGTCGTCATTGTCGAGCAAAATTCCGTAGGGCATATTCAATTGCGCGTTGACAGCGGGACCTCCATCGCCGCTGTAGCCTGCCACCCCCGTACCTGCCACCGTTGAGATTACACCTTCGCGATCAACTTTACGGATGCGATGATTTTTTACGTCAGCAATGTACACGTTGCCTTTCGAATCAATTCGCACGTCGTAGGGACTATGAAGTTGAGCCTGCGTGGCCTGACCCGCATCACCACTAAAACCACGTTCACCGTTGCCTGCGAAATACGTGAGATATCCGCGCGCGTCGATCTTCAGGATCGCGTGGTTGAGCGAGTCGGCCAGCAGCAGGTTTCCATCCCCGTCGACAGCGATACTTTCGATCGAAGCGAAATCGACATCTCGGGCGAGAACGGGATTTCGAGGCAGGCCAGTAGCGCCTGTCGTCATACCGGTTCCGGCGATTACTGTCGTACGTCCGGACGGTTCTATTTTCCAGATGAGCTTCGCATCACGGTCAGAGACGTAGACATTTCCGGCACTGTCCTCGGCAAGTCCCATCGGACTCTCAATAATAATTTGCTGGGCGTTTTTTCCGTCTCCCAGGTCAGACGGACTGCGCCAACCGTATTTCCACTTCGAATAGCGAAGGTATAAACCTTTAACCGGCTCTCTGTTTTTCAATGATTTAAGCTGAGGCAAAAAAGCGATCGCTATCAATACGACTGCCAGCAATCCTACGAAAGCTCGTTTAGCGTAAGCTCTGTTTGTTCGTGCGGATGTCACCATGTCGTTCAATGGGCTTTCACGGTATGTGCCGGTTCGAGAAGGCGGCTCAGCTTCGATCGATTCCGAGCCACTACTCGATACCCGAACCAGGTGAAGGGCCGGCACAGCGGACTTTCAAGCAACGCACCCAACAATCGATAACCCGAAGCGCCAATCACCTCTATCAGAGCCTGACTGCCACCAACCACTGCTCCCTGCCGCGACACCCAAAGCATCTGCTGATGCGATGATTGCCGCACTTCAAGCGGTAATAACGCTTCCAAACCCTGAAATGGACGATGGTTAAAAGGTCGTCTGCTCCAGGACCTGAAGAAATTCACCATCCTGGCGCAAAATCCACACCCGCCATCCCATAGCAATGTTTCGCGGGGGATATATTCAGAAACCTCCGTCCCTGGAAAGAACTCCGGCACATACCGAAATCCGCGATACCATACGGCTAGATTTCGAAATAATCGCCGCCGTGCAAACCAGTCGAACACAACCTTCCAATCGATAAAAATCAAATACATCATCATCAGATTTGAAAAGAAAATGTTCATCGTAAACAGGGTTACTACATGAAAGAACATTCCGAATCCAAGAAACCACCATCTTAAGCGTCGCGAGAAAATTGCGAGCGGAAACAATATCTCCCAGGCGATGGTGATGGTCATGATTAGTCCGAGATAATCCCGAAACTGTGGCAGCCAAAAAGCGAGTCTGAATTGCGTCTCGTGCAAATTATCGAGTGAATGATTAATCGCCTGAATCGCTAGATTATCACCGCCCAAATAAGCCAGTCCGGAAATACGAAGCTTACTCAGTCCCGCCGTAAAATAGCACCAGGCGAGAACCAACTGCATGAGCAGAATCGGATAACCATAGGCGCTGCTCTTTCTGTCATTGCGTGGCCGGTAAACTGAGTCGAGCGAGAACGCATCGCCACAGGGAGTGAAGGCCAGAATCAACAGGAAGTATATTCCCGTCATTTCGTCGTGATTGAAGTGGCCAAAGCTGCGCAGCAATCCCTGGTAAAGAATAACGAGAAGAGCGGAAGTCTTTGTGGTGATTGAGGTCAGATAACCCATCATGCTCATAAATAACGAAATGAGCAAAACCATTTGCAGCGCTTTCATCCCACCGGGAGTTACCAGCCGAGCGTAAAACTTCCACGACAGTAGCGACATGATGCCTACGGGACGAAGGATTGTGACCGGAAGGTATCCAATCTCCTCGAACGACGTAAAGAGAACTGCAAAGAAGAAGACACCATGAACTCCCGCTCGGACCATACCCAGATCTGTAGCCGAGGTCGGAACCAAACGCGACAACCAATTCCGAGTAACCGTCTTCTTCATAGATCCACGCGCCATGACTCCACGAACTCAGAGTAGTTGGCATATTCCTTGTGCGACCACCGGTATTTATCCAATCGGACTCTGACCAAGCGCTGCGGCGAATCGTGTGGGAGCTTAGCGTTGTATCTATTTCCCCAGGTGCGCAGCAGGTCCGGCAGGAGTACACCGCGTGAAAGAGTATCGCTGTTTCCGGTAGTTGCGAGGAGTCTTTCGTTCGCGGGATGAGGCCATCTTAATTCGAAGCTTTCATTAGCAATCACGCTGTTGACCATGGTCCAGATCCGGTCGTCCAGTGCGTTCATGATCTTTATGGGGGCGATATCGACACTATTTCCGGCAGCGGTTTCTCCTCGAAAAATGAAGTAGTTGATTCCGTCGCCCCTTTGGAGTGCCGAAGCCCCATAAAACATCTTGTAATGACTGATCGGATACCATTCTGTGCCGATAAGAAAAGCCCCGAGCAGCGGAATAAAAATGCCCAGGGTCAGAAGCGTGTTACGAAGCAATATCCGGCGCGAGGTCTGCGGGTCGTCCAGGCTCTCGGGTTCGACCGTTTCAGAGTCATATGCAGACATGGCTGAGGGGCGCCTCCACCGCAGGTAGGTCTAGTCGGGCGCGAATAAGTGTACGCCTGATGCTTTGAGTATCAAAGCAAATCTGCAACGGTTTTCGCTGGTCCGCTGGCGACGTCCCGGTCCAGAAACGTGCGCGCCCATAACTCGCATAAGATCATGGACCAGATGCGGTAGGACCAGACTTTCTGGGCCATCGGCGTAGCGAAGTGCCCCGGCCGCCTGTAGCGAAGCTTATTAACAAGCTGTGGATCAAAAAAGCCACGCGCTTTAACAGCCTCCGGCTTGAGCAGCTTGTCGCAGAGGTAATTAAGTGTGTCCACGAGCCCGAGATTGAGTCGCATCTGAAATCCACGTTTGCGGCGCCAGGTGATCGAGCGTGGCAAAAGCGGTTCGAGCGCACGGCGGAGAATGTATTTCTCCATTCCCCGTTGCATCATCAACGAGGCTGGAATGCGTGCGGCCAGCTCCACGATCTTGCGATCGAGAAACGGTACTCGCAGCTCAACGGAATGAGCCATACCCACCGCATCGGCGCGCTTGAGCGAGAGATGATGCAGATAAGTCCGTTGATCGTGTACGAGGGCCTGCTCCAGGACGTACTTTCCGTTAACTTCAGCAAACGGCAACGGAGCGAGCGGCTTAGGATCCGGCAAGGGCGAGCCAGGCAAATGCCCCCAGAGCGTGCGTGCTACTGCGCGAGCGGGAAATGTGTTCGGCGCCTGATCTGCGTACATGTAAACTCGCTCGTAAAGTTCCTTCCGAACTTTATTCGGCAACGGAATGCTGCTATGCAGAAGCTTATAACGAGCGTATCCGGCGAAACATTCGTCAGCCCCTTCGCCGATTAAAAGCACCTTCACGAACTTCGCCGCCTCGCGATAATTGATGTACATCTGCACCGATTCCATCTGGCCCAGCGGCTCTTCGAGGTGCCAGATCACTGCCGGCAGCAGGTCGAGCAGGTTCTCTGACGAGATCAAAATCTCGTGATGATTCGTGCGGCAGTGGTCGGCAACGAGCCTGGCTTTGATCAGATCGGGATCATCAGTCCCGTGACCAACCGTAAACGTGTCGACACTGCTGTTATGACCCTGCGACATGAGCGCGACGATGCCACTCGAATCGAGTCCACCACTCAGTGCGGCACCCAACGGCGCATCACTGATCATGTGACTCTGCACAACGTCTGTCAGCGTTTGTCGTAACTCTTTTGTGAGTGTCTGTTCGTCCCACTGTTCCGGTGCGGCAACGGGATGATTCCAGTAAGTGCCCTGTGTACAAACGCCGTCTCGCCAGATCATCCAGTGCGCCGGTGGTAACTTGAACACCGAAGCCATCATCGACTCGTCTTCAATGTTGCTGGCGTAACGAATTGCTGAGCGCAACGCACGGCGATTGACGCGGCGCTCGAGACCGGGAACAAGCAGGATCGGTTTTAACTCGGAAGCAAAGGCGAGCCCGTCGCCCTGCCGGTAATAGAAGAGCGGCTTGATGCCCGTCCGATCGCGGGCGAGCAGAAGTTGCTGCTGTTTGCGATCCCACAGCGCGAAAGCGAACATGCCTTCGAGGTGAGTAAGGAAGTCGAGGCCAAACTCACGATAAGCTTTAAGAATCACTTCCGTGTCTGTTTCGGTGTGAAAGTGATGGCCCTTCTTTTCGAGATCCTGGCGTAAGGTGAGGAAGTTATAAATCTCGCCGTTGAATGTGATCGCGAGCTCGCCGTCATCGGACAGCATTGGCTGGTGTCCGGCTGCGGAGAGATCGAGGATACTCAAGCGGCGGTGGCCGAGGCGAACTTCGCCGTCCTCATAGAAACCGTAGTCGTCAGGGCCGCGATAAGAGATCAGATTGGTCATCCGCTTGACCAAATCCAAATCCCCAATGCGTACCGTCCCCGCTATGCCACACATAAAGCAATACTCAATTGAAAGATATGTTTTCTAAATCGGCAGTGAGACTCAGTGATTACTCAATACGTTTAATGATGGGGCGCTTCCCGGATTTTTCGGCAGGAATTTCTGGTACGGTCTGAATCTCAACTTTCATTTCATTGCCAAGCAAGGCCGTGAGATCTGATTGCAGATGAGAACGCCTTTCTTCGTCTAAGCCAGCACCCGGAACGACCAAAAGTTTAACACGATCAGCACCCTCCTGCACTAACTGATAGTGCCGTACCATGTCGGCGTTATCGTGATAGACGAAGAGGAAATGCCCCAGAACCGCAGGACTGATCTCTGCGCCTGAAGGTGTTCGCAGGTACTCCAACGATCTGCCTTCGATTGCGCCCATGAGAGGGAAACCACGCCCACAAGCACATCGTCCTCCTCCGGCCACTGCCAGATCGCCGGTATCGTAACGGATGAACGGCCGTGCGAAGTTATGTAAGTCAGTCAGCACAACGCGTCCCCGCTCACCCGGTGCGCATGCCGTGCTGTCCGGCCGCAAAATTTCACAAACCACCAGCTCCGTATTGATGTGAAATTGATCCGGCGACTCACGACAGCTTTGTGCGCTCCACGAACCAAACTCACGCAACCCGTAGCGATTGATTATAGGCGCCTGAAAATATTCCTCTATCAACCTTTTGCGGTTAGGTGTCAACGTTTCCGCGATGGTGATAACACCGCGGACCGGACGGCTCAAACGAAGATTGCTTTGCAGCAGAGCGTCTGCGAGCATGGCGAGCGATGAGGTGTAGCCCATTACAAACTTCGGGCGAAACTTTTCGAGACGCCGCCACACGCTCTCGGCGCGTTGCGAGTCGATCTCCCAGACAAAGATCTTCTCTTGAGTAAACTTCTCATAGAGTTGCTGCATGCGACTAGTGATTGTCGCTTTCAATCTCAGTTTCGCAGGCGCAGTCGACGACAGTTGAGTTGGTGCCGGGACTGGTGAAACGATCCGCACGTACGGATCAAAGGGCTCCAGTCCGTGCCACGAATCGTAGAAAAGATGACTGGCAAAGATGATCGGCAGCGCGCGGCGATCGAGTGAGAATTGAAAAGGCTGTCCGGTGGAACCGGAAGTCGTGCGCTCGATTCGCAAAGCGCGGTCGACGTTAACGGCGCAAAATTTTTCAAGCTCGTGTTGCCGGTAGTCCGCCTTGGATAGAATCGGGAAGGTTTCGAATTCGTCAGGGTTGAGATGAAGCTCTTGATAAAAAGGAACATTCTCGGTGGCGTGTTTCAGTAGGGATCTCAACCGCGTTTCACTGCGCGCCTGGAGTTCCGCCGTGGTCAACCACTGCACTCGTTGCATTTCATTTAAAGAATCGACGAAGCGCAATCCGAGCGGAACAGCCGCCGTATTCAACAACAATTTGATCAGTGAAGCTTTAATCTCGAGCGTTCCTTTTATGTTCAAAGTTCAAGCTTGTTTTGTACAGCTCCGTACCTTCCAAACGCCCTTAAGTCTATGTCAACTCTTCAACTTAGAAGCTGCAAGGTAATTGTCATGTTACTGCAACGGAAAACATTGGTGAAGAAATTGACAAGAATTTACTGAGTCGTTATATTTCTTTTAGTCGCGCGCACAACTGATCCCGCCGCGTGCGATTGCAATACCAATCCTCGATAGTAGATGTAGTTAACGCCCCGATCAATCGTCGTGTGTTTTAGTTTGCCTCGTTGAGGTGCAGGCATTACCACAAGTGTGCCTCAGCGCAGGTGTAGGCAAAAATGTGTGCGGCATCATGCCTGGCCCAAAAGAATTTAGAGAGTGATGTTTCCAAAAAAATCTTTACTGCAACACCGCCTAAGTGCGAAGACAATCAACCAAACCAAGAAGCTTTCACTAAGAATTTGCGCAACTGTTTTGATAGTGGCACTTCTCTCGCTGGCCGCGCTCGTCGGTTCTCCGGCGGGAGCTAAGACGTCGCCTGTGCCAATCGCGCCGATTCTTACTCCGCAAACCGGTTCCTCCATATTTCCTGGATCGAGTTGGCAAACTGCCACTCCGCAGGAAGTAGGCATGGATCCGACGAAGTTTTCGAATGCAATGAGCCAATTGCCGTCACCGGCAGTTGTGATCAGAAACGGGCGCATCGTCGGCCAGAAGGGCGACATCGCGCGCACGGGTTATGTCTGGTCCGCAAGCAAATCGATGGTGGCGCTCATATTTGCAAGACTGCTCCAGCAAGGAAAAATTTCCGGTTACGACGTTACTGTTCCTAATAGTAATGTTCCGAGTAATCCGTCTGCTACGTTTAGACAATTCATGTCGATGACGAGCGATTACAACCTTTCGCCCCACAGTCCGGGCAATCACTATGCTTATAACAATGGCGGTGTCCACTTTTACGGTAAATATCTAAAAAATACGTTTTATCCGGGCAGGTCTGAAGTGCAGATGCTTCAGGATGCCTTTGTTTCAAGTCTGGGATTTCAAGATTCTCTTGGCTACAACCAGCAAGGCTACTTATCAGGTTGGGATGGTGGCTGGTCAATGTCGACGCGAGACATGGCTCGCATCGCTTATTTAGTCTTACGTAATGGAAACTGGAATGGACAACAGCTCCTTCCTTCTTCTTTCGTAAACGACCTTTACCGAAATCAGATTCCATCATCTGCCACAGAGGCAACCGGCACGGACGTTTTTTATAACGAGTATCCGGCTACTGATTTGCTACCCGGCTCGTATTCTTTCGGTTTTTGGGTGCAACCGGGTAACGGGCCCGGAAGCGGGTCTGCTCACTCTGAAGCCACGATGATGTCTGGCGCGTTTGGTACCACCGTTTATGTTTCTCGGAACACAGACATGGTTATCGTAGCCGTGAACACCAGTGGAACCCACGCTGGTGGGAAAATTTCGGGCTCGATGTTTGACGCCTTTGTTAGCTCTATTGGCGCCAGTACGCCGACGCCGACCCCCACTCCAACTCCAACACCAACTGCGACACCAACGCCAACACCAAACGGCACGGTCGGCCGTATCGCGATCAGCTCAGACGGTAACGATCACGATTGTGACGACATCACGGCGACCGCAATGAGCATCGCGTTGCTGGCGAAGACTGGTAACGCCTCGAAGCTCGTCTATTACGGTCACTCCGATCATATCTGGTCAACTGGATTGGATGGAGCCTGTGCTGGCGGTAACCGTGAAGAGGAGATGAGACTCAGCTCGCAGGAAACCGCACGAGTTTTTGGCGGCTTCAATGACAGTGTATTCATCAACGCCAAGGCACAGACTTCTGCTGCCGTGTCGGCGCTCACGGCTCAGATCAACGCCTCTTCATCTTCCAATCCGCTTTGGATCATCGGCGCCGGACCGATGGAAGTGATCGGCCGCGCTTTGGAAGCATCCGACTCGACCAAACGCCAATTCGTGACGGTTGTTTCACACTCAGAGTGGAATGACTATCACGCTGAACAACCCGGTCATGGTAAATGGAATTTCTGGGAGCTCGGATCGGTGTTGGGGGCGAAGCTGGTCCACATCGCCGATCAAAATGCAGGATTGCGCGTTGACGAGAGCAATTACGCCTGGCTGCAACAGTCTTCAGACTCGAAGTTAAACTGGCTCTGGCAACGTCACCTGGTATCGGGACTCTCGCCGACCTTCGATCCATCAGACGCGGGCATGATCTACTGGCTGCTTACTGGCGCGAACAATGGTGGCGATCAGGGTGCGACTCCGGCAAAATTGAGAACGATGCTCGGAGCAAACTCAAGCACATTGAGCCCGATCAGCGTGTCAGCTTCGTTAGTCACAGCTCCGGAAGGCCGGGTGCTCCAGAGCATCACCAACGGCACGACTATAAATCTGGCAACGCTGTCTACTCGTTCTCTCAGTATATCTCTCGTTCCGAGTGCGGCGGTTGGAAGTCTCAAGATCCAACACAACAATCAGGTGCAGGTAGAAAACGTCGCTCCTTATTCGGTGGCTGGAGATACGAATGGCGCCTTTAACCCAGCCAATTTACCGCTGGGCACGAACACGATTACCGCGACTCCATATAGCGGAGCGAATGCCAGCGGTACGGCCAGCCCGTCCACGACTATTTCATTCGTAGTCGTTGATAGTCCGGGTGCAACACCAACGCCGACGCCAACGCCAACGCCAACCGCAACGCCAACTCCGACTCCGACTCCGAAACCAACGGCAACACCCACTCCAACTCCAACTCCGACTCCAAATCCAACTCCGACGCCAACGGCGACACCATCCACCGGATTATCAGCGTGGCTGGTCGCGGCTCCGGACGGTAGAGTGTTGCAAGGCGTTACCAACGGCTCGACTATCAACCTTGCCACATTGTCCACTCGCTCTCTCAGTATCAGCGTGACCTCGGCCGCGCCGGTTGGGAGTGTCAAGCTTCAATACGACGGGCAAGTCCGAACGGAAAACGTGGCTCCTTACTCCATCGCAGGAGATACAAATGGAGTCTTCAATTCGATGAATCTCACGGTCGGTTCACATAACCTGATCGCAACTCCATATTCCCAGGCGGATGGAGGCGGCACGCCTGGATCATCACTGAACATTTCGTTCAGGGTCATCAATAGCACTACTGTTACACCCATTCTGCTGACTCAGGAGAATTCGGACCACGCGATCGCGTTTAATGCCGCAACTTTTGTCCGCGAGCCTTTCCAGGTCTTCACGGAGCAGAACTTCAGTAGCGACAAACGGACCAGGATCATGGTCTTTGTGGCTGACCTTGACTTCTCCAGCGAGGATCAGATTTCCGAGTTGGTTGTTCAGGCCGAGGGCCCGACGATAGGAACTGTTTTACTTCCCGTCGAGCATATGCTGAAAGTTCCGTTCTTCGATTGGCTCACACAGTTGCAGGTGTTACTGCCGGATAATCTGGCAAACGCAGGCGACGTCACGATTCGTGTGAGTTGGCGAGGAGTGTCGAGTAATCCAGCGCGCATCAGTATCAAACCGCTGGGCGTCGCCAGACTGATGTCATTACCTGGCTCGTCTGTTGACTCGACTCTTAACCTTCCGCTTTGGTGGCATCTCGCCACGATGCGGCGACCAAATAGCTAAGCAGTACAAATACCAGTGTGGAACCGAGCAGTTGGGCGATTGCCGCTCCAACTGCTCCCATCTGGGGAGCGAGAATAAGTCCCGCAAGACCTACCAGCACGGCTTGTAATCCCCACTCAAAAGTGATCAGCTTTGGTTTGAGTAAGTAATGACACGCCGCCACTAAAGGCGCCCGCAGAATCGTCACCACCATAGCGGCCGATAAGTAGATGAAGGTTGGTACCGCTTCCAGCCACTTGGGACCAAGAAACCACGAAATCAGCATCGCAATCACAAATATGACCGGCACACAGCCGAGCATTAGAATCAGTGCCGCGACCAGCGAACGCCGGATAAAGCGCGGAAGCTCCCTCAGGTGCCGTATCGCTCTGACTCTTACCGAAAGATATTCAGAGTAAGCATTGTAGATCGCAAAAAACCCAAGGCTTAGACTCAGGGCCAGACCGAAACGGCCGGTTTCGTCCGGGTGACTCAACAGCATCAGTAGAAACGTCCCCTGGTAAAGACTAAAGATCACAAGGACGCTCGCCTGCCCCACCCATGACGAGTAACTCAGTAATTGTTTTACCAATCCGCGCTCAGGGCGGCGGGTGACCTTGACGATGAGCAATGATTGGACCAGGCCGGATACCAAACTGGCGCCGTGGTAAGCGACAAACACTGCGAGCGTGTATGCCGACAACTGCAGGGCCGTGAGTGCAGTCAAACCCAGACGCAACACCGCTGTTCCGCCCTGAGCAAGAGTTGCTAAGGGATACTCGTGACGTGCTAAGCGATAGCTGTAGCCGTAGTCTACCAGGGCGCTTCCAATCGCTCCCGCCACAACGCACGGTAGTACCCAGGCCGGTATGGCGAACCACGAGAGCACTGGAATGCTTGCGAGCATAAGCACAACTAAAGCAGTGCTCGTATAGCTCATAAATAAGAGACCCGCCCTGACCACTTCTTGCGAACGAGCCTTTAGCTCAGGAGTCGCGGTGAGACGCACCATTGCAGAATCAACACCCATCATGAGTAAACGACTGATAAGAAGTTGACCGCTAATCGTGAGGACAAACAGGCCATAGGTGTTGAGGTCGAGCCATTTCGCAAGAAACAGCATCACGACCGCATTGGAGCCCATCAACGCAAACTTCCCGGCGAGCACCCAAAACAATTCACGGCTGTCTTTGGTTAACGCAGCCCGAAAATCAAATGGGCCGCCGACGGCAGCCCAAACTTTGTTTTTCGTGTAGGTCGAGCTCTGCACCGGAGGTCATAATACAGGCTTCTCCGTGAAACCTCTGTACGTCCGCATTATTTTCTTTAAGAAATTGCAATCGCAGACACAGAGGCTGCAAAGAGCTTGCACAAAAAGTCGTTGATCTGGATTTCTCTGTGCAACCTCTGTGTCCTCTGTGTCTCGGTGGTGTGGTTTTACTCGGAATTCATCAACCACCGAGACACAGAGGACACAGAGGTTGCACAGAGAAGCGTCATGCGGTTGTGACGGCAGTATGGATTGGTAATGGACTGCCATCCATGTCTTCCGGTATTGGAACATTCGCAGCTTGCAGCACTGTCGGAGCGATGTCGTAGATCGAGCTGCGTGGTAACTCAACACCCGCTGGAATATCCTGTCCGGTCATCAAAACAAAACCGTGCGAGGAATGTCCTCCGGTCCGTGCGTCCTGCTGTTTTATCTGTAGCGTACCGAAACGCGGTGAATAAACCGTGTCCCACGCGAAAGACTGATCCCAGAGCACTGTTAGATCGGGAAGCTGCTCGAGAAATGGACCATGAAATGTCTCGTGCGTTAGCGTGACCTTCTTGACGAGTTGCCGGCCGCCTTCCTTGTCTCTTAGTTCGTAGAGTGCATCGGCAATGTCACGACAAATTTTTTCGTAGTCTGCCGGGTCAACAACACCGCCGTGATCGCGGCCTTTTACACTTACGCGGATCGCTCCGACTGAATCATTGTTTGGAATTGCGAAAGCGCGAGACCCTTCCCACTTCTTACCGCCGCGATACCAGAGAAACAGAAGCTGGTCCTGCGCAAACTGCGGCAACCGGTTTTTGATTGCATACTGTATTGGACCAGGCACGATCATCTTAAGAATTCGCCACGGGTTTACTTTCGCTTGATTTGGTTTATCAGTCGTGGAACCTTTACTCGCGGGCTTCGTGCCGTAGCCCCAGAGATCGAGCATCTCAGGCAAGTTCCATGAGGCATGAAAGACTGGTCCCATGCCGTGACCGGAAACAACCATCACGCGCGTATCGCGATCGACGAGCGCGAGCATCTCACCGATCTCTCGATCGATTGCACGGTAAACCTGTTCCATGGTCTCAGCGAAACCATCTCGAATACTCTCTTCATGCCGCGGATGTGATGGGTCAACTCCGTGCCAGAAGTGATGGCCGATACAATGCGCGCCAGAAAAACCCGCGAAGAAAAGATCCCATTGCTGCTCACGCATCAGCCAGCGAAAGACTTCGCCGTGCGCGTGCACACCGTCAACGACGCGCTGGCGCAACTCCCGTAACGACTCCGGCTTTGCGTCAAACTTGTCGCAATCGCCTACCGGATGTCGTCCGAAACGCGCATCTATTTCCTGTATCAACGTGGCTGGAAACGAGGTGCGCGCCGTCTTCGTCGCGTGCGCTCCCCAGTTAGTAAATTGAAATCCGTTTATCGACTTGCTCAGCGGAAACTTTGCGACGTCTGCAACACCGACGCGCAAACCGGCAGCGCTCACGTAGTCCCAGAATGGCGTGCGACGAATCGCATCATCGGGCACGTTACGCAATCCCATCTTCGAGCCGTCATACTGCACGTAGAAAAACTTCTCGAATTTTCCGGGATTGGTGCCTGTGTAGATGCAGGCCCAGACAGTGTCAGGTAATTGAGCCGCGGTGGTAGTCAATTCAGCGCGGGCGCCCTGGTCAATCAACTTGCGAAAGGTTGGCAGCTTGCCCTCGTTCGCCCACTTCTCCACGAGGGACCATTCCATTGCATCGATGCCAATTACCAGTTGGCGCGAACCTGTACTCCTTGTTTGCATTACTTACTCTTCAGTTTTATGACCAGATTATAAAGAGACCCGACAACGAACCCGGCCACGTAGCCGAACACGAGCCCCCAGAAAAACCCCACGATACTGCCTAAAAAAGTGACTGAATAGTAGGGAAAGAAATTTCTTAGCAGACCGAGGTGTGGACCAACTACTGCACCACCTTTGAGAATCAGGAAGTTGGTCGTGACGAATATGATTAGTCCGGCGATGATTCCGAGAACGAGCCCCAGGATGTTGGCGTTCAGCCGTACCACGGCGCGCTCCAGCATAAGCTCCCCGTGATCGGCCACCTGAACCGCAGGTTGAAAAGGTCGCTTACTGGAATCGTGCAATGTCACTGCAGATTTTTTCATGGCTATGCAATTTCACGGCGCCGCGGAACTCGAGGTTGCGTCGCAGCTAGCATAGCAAACTCGTCTTCCTCAGTCTTATCGCGGTCCGTGACTTCTTCATGGTATTCCTGTTCGGCGTTTACCTGCCACAGATCATAGTTCGCGCCCAGGATATTTTTAACTGCCAGCATCGCTGTCAGCATTGAATGATCCTGGTTGTTGTATTTGTGCATGCCGTTGCGCCCGACGAGCTGAAGGTTTGGAACGCTGTCGAGGAATTCACGCACAACTCGCAGAGCTTCAGCATACGTTCCGTCGTACACTGGATACGCTTTCGGCATTCTTACGACCGCGCCATCGATCACGTCGGACGGGTCAGCGAGGCCAAGTATCCCCAATTCTTTTTTACCGAGCTCGACGAGATCCGTATCTGCCATGGTCCAAAGCCCATCGCCCTCAAAGCAGAAGTACTCCAAACCGAGACAGGTTTTTTCCGGATCGGGAACCATCGACGGGCTCCAGTTTTTGAAGTTCTGAATTCTCCCGACCTTTACATCCGCATCATGAATGTAAATCCAGTTATCGGGAAAGAGCTCCGGCTGCTTGATGATGAGCGCAACCGTCAGGAAGTCTCGATAGTTGAGTGCTTCGGCAGCCTTTAGAATGTTGGCCGGTACTGGCGGATCAAACTTCTGAATCAGCTCACGGATGGGCATCGTGCTAATGAAATGTGTTCCTTCAACCCGCTGTGGCTTTCCGTCGATCGTCGTTTGCAGTGCGTCGACTCTGCCCTTACTCCAGAAGATCTTGTCTACACCCGCGTTCAGTTGCAGCTCACTTCCATCTCTCTCGACTATTTCCCTGACGGTTTCCCACATCATACCGGGGCCAAGCTCGGGATAATCAAACGCATCGATCAACGTCTTGATTACGTCACCTTTGCTTTGCTGTGTTTGAATCAGAGCACTTTTGACTGCGGCGAGCAAAGATAGACCTTTGATTCGTTGCGCCGCCCACTCCGCCATGATCTGGTTACATGGTATGCCCCAGACTTTCTCCGTGTAGGTTTTGAAAAATATTCTGTACAGGCGTTTGCCAAAGCGGTTGGAGATCCACTGTTCGAACGTTTCTTCCGGTTTCTCAGGAAACATTTGGGCGCGCAGGTAGCTGAGGAAAATAAGCGCACTGTTCCAGATGCCGAGGCCCAGCAAAGCATTCGACGCCTTCAATGGGTAATAAAAGAATTTCTTGTTGTAGTAGATGCGAGATAGACGACCGCGTCTGAGAAACTGTCCTTCGGCCAGAACCTCGTGCCACATCGCGTCCACCGCTTTGACCTTCGTGAAGAAACGGTGACCGCCGATGTCGAAATGATAGCCCTTGTAATTTACTGTCCTCGAGATACCGCCAACCACACGATCTTTCTCGAGTATCAGTGAGCGAATGCCGGCCTTGCAGAGCTGATAAGCAGCCGTGAGACCCGCTGGTCCGGCTCCGATAATGACGACTTTGGTTAGTGGGTTAAGCATGAGGCAAATAAACGATAAATCGGGAGCAATAATTTCGTTTCAGCGTTTCGGAATCAGTCGATCGAGTCGAGCGAGGAAGTTAAATTCGCCCTCGTCTTCAAGGCGATGAGATAGGCAGACACCAGGGAGTTTCGCAGCAACCCAATGAGCCAGCCGAGCACAAAGCCTGTCACGAACCCGTAGACCAGACCGATAAATGCGCCACTGATTGTTACGGTGTACCCGTAAAAGAATTGGCCGAGAAGAGCCAGGTTCGGACCCACTACTTCTCCGCCTTTGAGGACCAGGAAAATCGTGGCCAGAAAAACAGAAAGACCGCATAGAGTTCCAACGGCGAACCCTAAAGCAGTCCGATCAAGCCTCGCAAATGCCTCGATAATTACCTTATCGGCCGCTGCCGGCTCGGCAATTTCTGTCATCACTACAACCCCCTTGATTACTGAAAAACCTATTGGCCCGCGAATTCCTCGATTGGTGCTGGAAATTCTGCCTTAGGTTAACACCAGCCGTGACGAGGCACAAAGTATAAAAGGGGTGGCTCCGAAGAACCACCCCACAACAAATTATCCACAAATAGAACGAGTCTGTTTCTGACTTGTCCTATCCTGAGTGTTCTGTTTACTGCACAACGACCGTAGCTGAATTGCTCCGCGAGCTACCGACAATCACCGTCAACTGCACCGTCCCGGCGCCCGCAAGCTGGGGCGGCAACATCACGGTTATCTGATCCAGGCCGGACAACACGCCTTGCGGACCGGCATACTCAACCGGAAGCATGACTGTTGCTCCTCCACTTGTGCGTGCTTCTACCTTCACAGACTCTGCAAGGTTCGGAAGAATCTGGCCGTTGGCCAGCAAGACATCGTTGCCGAAATCTGTGTTGACCAATGCCGAGGTGATTCCGGTTGCAAAGAATGAAAGACGCGTGTTCAGATCGATTCCAAACTGCTGAGTCACGGTCGAGAAAGTCCCGGACTGAACGTTAAGCGCGTTTAGTATGACTCCGGAGCCTGAGTTTTCCGCGTTCATAAAGATCGTCGGATTCAACCCAAAGACGTTCGCCGTACTGAACGAGATATAACCTCCACGCGAAGTCACGATGATGTCCGCCAGGCCACCCGTTGAATCGTTGGGAACCCTGAAAGTGACATTAGTCGGTGAGACAGAAAGCACCTCGGCTGCCTGACCCTTAATCGCGACACTAACGTTACCGAGCTCATATGAATGTCCGTTGTTTGGCGCATTCATTGTCAACGTGGTAAATGGCGTTGACGCCGAGCCGAGGATCATTCCAACCCCGTCCTGCATCAAAAGCTCGCCTGTCGGCGCCACCGTATTCGGCTGACTAAGTGTCACGTCGACCTTTGCCTTGACCTGATTCGCCTCATTGATGCTGGCTTGGGAAATGACTCCGCTGGTCATCAGGTCGTCGCAGAAACTCAGATACGAATCGAGTTTGTTTATGCGGTCGGTGATCGCGGTGTTTTGTGAAGGCAACTTAGACAAGCTTGCACTCGAACGAGCCAGGAACAGCGACGCAAAAAGATAATCCTCTAATCGCACCGCCGAGCTGAACATTGCTCGTTCGGAATTGAAGTCGTTATAAGCTTGCTGAATATCACTAACGAGATTATCGAAGTCGTTGCCGGCTACCACAGCGTTGTCTCCAGTTCCCGATCCAGCGGCGCCTGTGATCGCGCTTTCAAGAGTCGTGGCACTGTTTCTTGACTTGCGAACAGATTTCAGCGCCTTGCTTATTTTGATTTGTACCGGACTTGAAGTGACCGTAAGACCTTGAGTGTCTTTGGCGACAGCAGTGACCTGGTAA
Source organism: Pyrinomonadaceae bacterium (assembly GCA_035251975.1). GTDB lineage: Bacteria > Acidobacteriota > Blastocatellia > Pyrinomonadales > Pyrinomonadaceae > PSRF01. The sequence goes on from DATFDT010000165.1 coordinate 23,692, forward strand.
ACGCCTGCAGCCATGTTGCTCCACGACACGCTGTAGGGAGATGTGGTATCGGTTCCGATATCCGTTGAACCCGCCTTAAACGTGACACTGGTTATTGTGCCGGATTTATGTGTCGCAGTGGCATTGATTGAGACAGTCGCGTCGATACTGAACGTTGAATTGTTCGTCGGGCTCGTCACACTAACCGTCATTGGCGCCGGTGTAGGAGTTGGAGTCGGTGTCGGCGTTGGTGTGGCGGTCGGAGTTGGCGTTGGCGTCGGAGTTGGCGTTGGCGTCGCCGTCGGAGTTGGAGTTGGCGTCGCCGTCGGAGTCGGCGTCGGCGTTGCCGTCGGACTTGGAGTCGGTGTTGCGCTTGGCGTCGGTGTCGGGGTTGGAATCGGAATTGGGCCATTGAGATGGGCCAACAGTTGGTCCATATCGACACCAACGTCTTTACCGTCTGTTGCTTTTCGGTAGTACGGGCTTGTCGACAGCAGTTTATAGTTACCCGCTGCCGGATTAGTGAATCCAACATCAGCCATGGTCGCGGGATTCCAGTTACCAGCAGGGAAACTAGCTAATGACTGTTCCTCATAGATCGGACCAGTAGGCGCGCCGATCATCACGTTCTTCGTCCAAACATAGTTCGGCGTACAAACTGTTTGAGCGCCGTCGAAGCATGCATAGCCAACCTGTCCGCCGGTTCCCCACCCTACGATATTGTCCTTGAATACGAAATTAGTTAACTCGTCAATACCCGCCATAGCAGGCGAGTCGCCATAAGCCATTATCCGTCCTGACTGCAAAATGGTGTTGTGAGTAAACTGTACATTGTCGCCGAATGTGCCGCTAAAGACCCTCGGCCTGAAACCAGACTTGGCTGAGTCGTCAAACTCCCCGTACATCAAATTGTTAGTAAAAATAATATTGGTGGATTCTTTCGATAGCTGTTCGTTATCGTTGAAGAGGCTATAGAAACCGGCGCTGAATTGAGTCGCCAGGTTGTTACTCATGGTGAGATTTCTGATGTCTGACCAGGGAGCTCTGCCGCCCTGGTTGCGCGTGGTAACAGTGAAGCCGGTTTTGCCCTCGAAGATGTTTCCATCAATCAGGCACGTGTCACATAACTTGATCTCAAAAAATCCTTTTCCATCTACACCTACGTAATCGTACCAACGCTTCGGCTTATTTATATAGTTATGAGTAATCGTAATATTGCTGGGGAGATATCCGCCCCAGTAGGCCCTGCTACACCAAACTGGAGCGCCCAGATAGTTGAGGCTACAAGGAGTAACGCCGCCTGGATCAGCCACAGTTTTAGGTCGGGCCGCGCCGTCGGGAATTTGTATCTTGTTATCACTAGTACCCCATTTGCCGACCAGACGAGTAAAGGTCACGCTGTTGCCATTTATCGATGTAATGGTACCCGCGGCAACTGTAATACCTCCGAAAGTTGGTGAAGCAACATTCATCTCGAAAGCGATATTGTCACCAACCTTTAACCCCACGACATTTGACAAGGTCGCTGAAGTCAACGTCGGCATAGGACTGGAAAGAACTGTGCCGCCGTACATCGAGCCGGGATCGCCTCCACCTATGAAGAATGCAACGAACCACTCTTCCATCTGGTTATTGTCGAGCAACATTGGACCAGGCGCCGTACCGATAATGACTGACTCACCATCGAGCGGTATAGTTCCGCACCCGGGTAAATTGGCACCCACGCCACTGCCGTAACGAGCGCCAAATCCTTTCATCATGTTGTCGCGGATTGTCACGTTGATGCCAACCATGCCGATGGCGGTGTTGACCGACGAGCACAAATTAGCTTCCGGGTACATATCCCACTCGACGGGATTAAAAAAGCAATGGTCGATGATAATGTCGTGCGGCCAATCTACTTGTGGATCGCGCGGGTCGATGTGAGCGATATCTTCGCCATTGTTGCTGAGCAACAGCGTAGTCGTTCCGCCCTGTTTGTTCGTAACCCATAATCCACTGAGCCGGTAATGGTGCGCGCCGTGCAGCGCTTCGAAAAACGCGCTTCCTTTCTTCACCACCAGCTTTGGCATGTTGGCTCTATCAGCCAGAGTGACGCGCGTGCCGTCCGGCGGCGGCGGCACAGATGAAGTGATAGTGATGTAACCAGTGCCGGCGCCCTTGTTGATCAGTTTGTAGGAGACGAAGTCACCCGGCGTCTCGTAAGTAGCGCCCGCCTGCAAAACGATGGTGTCGCCGAATTGGGCTGCGTTGATCGCCGATTGAATGTTTCCGCCTGCGGGAACAACTATCGTGGCGGCTCTCGCGGCACCACAGGTAAAAAGAATTGCAAACGAAATGATGACCGATCGGACAACATCGTTTAGGGAGAAAGTGTTCGTCATTAGACTCCTGACTTAAGCACACCCGTACCGCTTCGGAGTGCATTTTGAAATCGCATAATGTGAGTTCGATTTCCCTCAGTGAGTTGAGGGCGGCATTAGGATCCGGGCGTAGCCGTTTCCTTGACGCTTACAAAGCCAAATTGTCGGGAGTTGTGAAAGAAGTGCCGTGGTTGCTAACTAACAATAGGAAATGCGGAAGGAAGAAAGTGAACGCTCGATAGAACGAACCTGCCACCGTCAACTTCCAAGGGGGAAGTTACGATTGCACCGAAGCAGATGAATCAAGCTCCTCAGTCTCGGGTAACGACTAAAGGCAGTACCAGAGTCTGAAGATCGCGTCGGCTCTCTCCCGATCGCCTTTCGGCAACCAGACAATCTCCACTACTCCGGAGACTCACGGCTTTGCTGTCCTCGCTTCGCAACGAGTTTGCCTTTATCGTATGCAATCGATTTTTGAAATATCCTACAGTGCCCGGGGCTTGGTACTGCCCAACGGAACCCATTTCAACAGTTTTTAACTTCGTTTGTCAATAATAATTTCTGGTGTATTTTGTGAGGAAATTTGGTGTTAAAGGTTGCAGAATTGTGCGGATTAGCTTTCGATTTCCGAAGCCGAATGTGGGCTAACCTTCGAGCACAAAAAGACTTCCTCCTCTTGTACGAGCCCAAATCGCTCTACCTTTGCCGGTCCCAAAACTGTGGGGTAGCTCTCGACTCTTACTGAGAATCCGGCGGCTTTGAGTCGCCGAACATAATCGCGGCGGGTGTAGAGCCTGACGTGATCTTCCTGGCCGAAGCGCTCGATCCTCTGCGACTCGGTGACGGCTGATGGGTCCTCAATGGTCCGATCCAGTTTTAGCGCAATCGGAACTTGCAGCAGAGCCCAGCCGCCCGGCTTCAGAATTCGATTAATTGCTGCCATTGCGACTGAATCGTCATTGACGTGTTCCATCACGTGGTTGCAGATCACTACGTCAAACGTCTCATCTGCAAAAGGCATTTGCTGAATATCGAAGTGACTCATGACGCCCGGACCCATCAGGTCGGCGCTGAAGTAACGGATGTTCGGCAAACGCTTCAATACGGCAGCGAGTTGTGGCTCGGGCGCCACGTGCAGCACGCGCGCCGGCTGGTGAAATAACGATGTATGGTCCCTGAGATACAGGTAAGCAAGTCTTTCTCGCGCGTTTGACTTGCAACGTGGGCAAACGTTGTCGCGGTGCCAGTGGCCTCCGATGACCTGCTTCTCTATGATCACGGGATACTGAAATCCGGCCGGCAGAAAACGCCTGAAGTGCCAGCCACAGAACGGACACTCCAATCGATTTCCGAGATTGAAAACCAGCTCCGGAAAATACCGCGCCTTTTCGTACAGGCTGTATCGCAACAGCCGCAGCCGTTCAGGAACGAGTTGCTTTACCAAATTACGAGGTGCGGACATCACCCGATCACTCTCCTCCATCGATTACTCATGAATAGAGCGACGCATAGATACGCAATGTGTTCTCGACGTTGATATCGGTGGTGAAATTGGCCAACATACGTTCACGACTGTTCACTCGCATCACATTACGCAACTGCTCATCGCCTGCGAATTTCTCGATGGCGTCAGCAAAGGAAGCGGCGTCTTTCGGAGTGGCCAGTAGTCCCGTCTTACCTTCTTCGACACACTCACTGATAACACCGCTGCGACTTCCAATGATAGGTGTACCGCAGCCCATCGCTTCACTCAAAACAAACCCGCCCGCTTCTCCGACTGAGGCTAGCAAAAAAGCATCGGAAGCCTGCAAAAGACTCGTTGGATCTCTGCAGAAACCCAGCCAGTGAATACGGTCCACAACGTCAAGCTTTTCGCTCAGCGCTTTCAAATCGTTCAGCATCGAGCCATCGCCGGCCATGAACAACCGCACCTTAACACCTCGCTGCTTGAGTATCGCCATGGCTTCAACCAAAGTCTCGGGACTCTTGAACGGGCGCAGCAGCGTGACACTCGACATCATCAGCTCATCAGGCGCGATTGAATATTTACCAGCCCAATCTTCACGCGCGGCCGGATCAGGTTTAAACCGCTCTTCATCAGCCGCCAGATACCTAACGTCAATCCGGTCGGCAGCAATGCCACGCTTAACCAGATCCTGCTTCACGAAATCGGAAACAGCAATGACCCGGCTCATGGGCCAGCTCATCAGCGCTGTTCGCATTTGCAGTACTCTACGTTTCCACGACGTGGCCTGAAGCATGCCGCTGTTCAACTCTTCGTAAATGATGTGTCGCAGGCCGCGCAGTCGGGCAATCCAGGGAATAAAACTGAAGTAATCGAAAAAGCAAACGTGGGCCATCGAGATTGAATACTGTTTTATGATCCGTTCCAGCTCTTTGGAAAAACGAAAGCGTTCCTGCCCGTATGGAACCACTTCGATCTGCGCTCCCGCGTCACGCATGCGCCCGTCGATTTCCGCTGGCAGCTCTGCCGCGTAAACCAGGACGACCGGAATACCCAACGACGTCAAACGACGACAAATCCGGCGATTGATCTCTTCCATGCTCGTCCAAGTGCGTGGGGCGGAATCAAGCAAAATAGCGACACCGGTCACCTGCTGCTGCAGAATCGTCCGATAGCTATTGGATTTGTCGTCAACCAATTCGAGGGGTCCTCCTGTGGGATTAAATACCATACACCTTGAGCAATTCTGCGACGTTTGTTTGTAGATTGAATCTCGCCTCGGTCTTTTGCCGTCCGGCGTGTCCCAATCTCCGGCGCAGCTCTTCATCATCGAGCAAGCTCAAGACTCTCTCCGCTGCCTGTTGAACGTCACCTCGATTTACAAGAAACCCTGTTTCCCCGTTGTCGACCAATTCAGGAATGCCACCGACACGATTGGCGACAACAGGCTTACTAAACGACATCGCTTCGGCAATCATCCAGCCAAACACTTCTTCCCACTGGGAAAGCTGGCAGACGATGTCGGCTGCATCATACACACTTTCCCCAAACGGATCTTTCATCAGGCCAGTCCACGTCACACAATCGCCCAGTCCCATCTCGCCGGCCTTTTTCTGATACTGGTCTCGATAAGGGCCCTCCCCAACAATCACAAACTGTGCGTCGTTACGTTGAGCGCAGACGATTCGCGCCACTTCCAGCAAATCGGTAATTCCCTTTTCCGGAATAATCCAACTGACCTGAACGATGATTTTTCTGCTGTCCGGAATGTTGAAGCGCCGGCGGAATTCGGCAACACGCGCAGGATTAGTTTCTACTCGTGCGAGATCGACACCGTTATAGACCAGCTCATAACGATCGTTCGGCAGCAGCTCGAGAGTTTTGGCGCAGTAACAGCCATACTTGCTCACACAGATCACTTTCGTGATCGGGTAGTTGATCAAGTGCGCTAGTATTCGCTTCCAGAAAGGCGCGCGCGCAGGTGTGTAGTTACCTGGCCGCGATGAGTGATCCGTGAAGAAGACTTTCTCAACTGATGAGATCTCAGCCAGCCACGGAAAGACTCCGATAAAACCCGTGAAGTGCAGGTGCAAAGCATCTGCACGATAACGTCGCAGAATACTCGCCAGTTGTATCGTTGCCCGCCAATTGAAATCTGTCGAGTTTTTCAAGAGTTCCAGCCTCACGTTCGGAAGACTCAAAAACTCAGCAACGTCCGCGCTTGGTTCAGACTCGAAACACAACACACTCTTCCATCCGCGCCGATCCAGTTGCACCGACAGTTCACGGGCAAAGGTCTCTGTGCCGCCTATGCGCATGGGTTCAACTCCGAAGACTGAGACGAGAGTCGGCATCAGAAAAAGTAGCCCTGTGTTTTGGTTGAAGAAGCAATCACCGGCGATCGACGTCTCACTTGCGACTGCGCATCTGATTCAGCTTCGCGACCACACGTTCATGCAGACTGCGTGCGCGCAACTGTAAGTTCAGAGTCGCCATGAAAACGTTGTAAAGAAACGGCGGCTGGGCGGGTCTGATGTAGGCTGGAATGAAGTTGGTTTTGTTACCAAACCCGAGCATTTTTTGATCCTCCGGAGACAAGTCTCCAAGGAATGCCGCATTCAGCAACAACGGATGATAACGATTAGCTGTTTGGTCACCTTTCTGTAGTCGAACTTGTGGATCGTGGTAGTTGTAGAAAATGGCGTGGCGTCGCTCAAGCATCGGCACGCCCTGCCGGTGAATGCCGGAAGTGTCGAACATGAATGCAGTCCCGGCAGCGCCCATCATTTCAACGACCTCGTACGACGACATATCGCCAAGCTCAGCATTGGGCACAGGCCGCGGATGGTTCTTGCCATGACTGCCGCGGATGTAATTGAAAGCGCCGCTGCGTACGTCGGTCAGATACAACGCGAGCTTAAGCTCTCGGGGAATCTCACCATGCGTTTCCTGGTCGTACCATGCGTCGCCATGCCAGCCGTGAAAATCTCTTTTGGTAGGTAACGATCTCCAGCCACGCGCTTCCGTCAGCTCCGCTTTCTCACCCACGTACGTGTTGACGAGCGCTTTTACAATCGGGTGAACGGCCAGATCCACAAATCCCTGATCGAGCAGCAACACATCCTCGATCATGTGGCGGTAAGGCTCTGTCTTCTCGTAACCTTCGAAGTTGTTCCAACGCAGCCGTTGCAATCTCGACTCGAAGGCACGCTGCATTGACTTCAACTGCTCCTCAGGAATGAGACGTGGAAGTAAAACAATGCCGTTCTGATCGAGATCTCTATACAGTCCTTCGACTACACCATCAGACGGCGGCAACGGTGTCGGAAAGCGGTTGTTACTGACAACTTCTATCGGTCTCATCTCTAAAACACAGCCACAAAGGATAATACGACCAAAACCCTAAACATCCCAGCACGTTCTTCTTCTCTGCGTTGCAGAAAAATCCGCTAGCTTATCTCAACTCTTTGCGCCTCCTTGCGGTCCGCCAGGGCGGGTTCGAGTTCCATGATCTGGCGCAGCTTGTAATCGCGATAACGACCGGGCGAGCCCGAATGACCATCAACCGCGGCCATCACCATGTTGTACGCCTCGCGGGCGGAGGCGAAGTACACAGTAAAGTCTTTAGTCTTTTCAGATTTTTCGAGGACTTCACTCATGAAACGCCGCATCTGCGCGCCGATCATTGCATCCTGATCCCAGTCGAAAAACCCGTGACTGTACAGCTTCACGAACACCCAGTCAGGCCGGCCAGCGACCGCTATCCGCGCGTTGCGCCAACGATTGAACCGATCGAGACTCAACGGGTAATTGCGAGCAAGCGCGCCGTCGTCGAGTCGGGGAACCGGCAACGAGCGAATGCGGCGTGTCCAGTCAAACACGAGCGGCCCTTCAAAGATTATCGGAAGCGCCGGTTTCTTACCGGCCACAACGGCTGGTCCTGAACGATGCGGCTTTTTCTGCGTGAGGGGGTCACCACAAGTGTAAATCGCATTGATCCGGCTGACCTGCGACTGGTGCGGCACTGACGGCAACGTAAAGTCGGCATAGCAACCGGTTTCGGCAAGGATCTGCATCTCGGAATCAACCCCACACCAACGATCACCGGCTGAGTTTGCAAGCGCCCAGTTGCCGTGCACAAACGCATACTGCACGGGAGCAGCTGGACTCTCTCGCGAAAGACATTTGTGCTCTTCCGCTAACGTGTCGCGAAACTCTTCGAGTATCCGTCGAGTGTTTTCAGCGGTGTCGGGCGCCTCAACTCCATGATGAAGGTGAATCTCGACCTCGCCAAAACCTTCCGCTTGTAACTCGGAAAGCATTTCGAGGAGCGGGCGCTCGTATTGCTCAGCGGGATAAAAGTTGGTGTGTCGAAAGGCGGCGCCATCGCGATCGCGAAGCGCATTGCCCGTTTCGCGTGCCATCTTCATCCAGTGCTCGACACGTGGAATGGCCTGTGGTCCAGTCCCGGGTTCCCAGTGATTCGCCACCAGAAAGATCACATGAGTTTCGCCGGATGTTTCGGATAATCGCCGGCCCAACTCCTTCGCGCGCCAGAACGGATACCGCGCCAGCCAGGGAATGGACCACCGAAGTTTTTGCAGGAAGCTTGCGTCGTCGTGGTGTTGATTCATAGCGGTTTTGTGGCCACCAACAACACACCGTCGATCAGTAGCTCTTCGTCGTCGAGAGTTTTGAACTCACTGTCGAGTCGATTGCGAACCTCAGCAATCATGCGGCTCGATCCTTCGCTCTTGAATCTTCCGGGGACGTACTCCGTCGCAGGCTCGAGCCGTCCTGACGGAAGCACACTCGTGATGAATAACTTTGATCGATAACCCAACTGCTTCATCTTCTCTCTGTAGTAACCCAATCGCTTGCGATTTGGTAGTCCGGAGTCTGACGCCATTCTTTGGTAAACCGCTTCCGAAATCGTCAAGAAAGTTAGCGGATGCATCCCCTGGTTGCGAAACATGCCGTAATCAGTGAGATCGATTGTGTGAATCAGTTGGCCTCCGGGAACCAGCAGCGCATCCATCGCCGCGAACGTCGGGTCCAGATCGTAGATCTCTTCCAACACCGCACACGAAAGAATTAAGTCAAACTTTCTTTTTTCGAGTTTAGCGGCGAATGTTTCCAGCGTGTCGCCGTAAATCGTCTGCAACTTCTCCGGATTAAATGCTACGCCGTCAGTCAGTGTAACTGCTTCGTCGAACTTAACCTTCTCTTCAGCACTAAGCGTCTCTCTCAATGCTCTGTAGATCTCGCGTTCATGTGCGGTGTTCCGCTTCGAATAAAAACGATCGAGACAAACTACTGACGCCGCGCCCGCCGCAAGAAACTTCAAAGCCACGCCCAGATTGTCGCCGGGTCCCAGCTCGAGAATTCGCCGGCCTTTCAGAGCACCAGCAGACAGACCCGCGTAGTTGATGTAGTTAGCAATTTGTTTTTCGATGTAGGCGAGACTTTCGGTGACGCTTTGGTTGAGGTGAGTAGAACCGTGGATAGTTTCGATGTCACCTGACTCGATTCGTTTCTTCAGACGACGATTATCAAAGATCTTGTAGATTATGATCGCGGACCGTGATCGTCTGGCCAGTCTCTTAACAAAATTCCGCATCCTGCTTCAATATTAATTACTGCCTGCTCTTCCCAAAGAACGGCGCTTCGACATCGGACGGTGCGACAGCAGCGCCCAGAGCATCGAAGTCGACTCCCGGATTCTTTCCGTCGCTACCTTTTCCTTTAACTTTACTTTGTGGTCCAAGACGCCAGTCACCACTCGAAAAATCGACAAAACCAACCTGGTCCAATGAATTCACAACGTAATTGCCTCTAGGAATGTTGGCTGGATAGCCGTTAGCTGAGATTTGGCTCTTGTTATCGACAATGATATTGCCGCGCGAATCCGGCGACAGCATGTTCACAGGACACGCGAATCCAAACGAGTTGAATTGAATAATATTATTTCGGAAAACGAAATTGGAATTAGAAACTCCGTAACAAGTCATGATGTTCCCGGTTTGCTGCACGGTATTGTTCTCGACAGTAAGCGTGTTGGCGCAACAACCGACCATGAACACAGCGGCATAATCAGGAACAATGTCCACCAGCAGATTGTTAGCGATGCGTATGCGCTTTGCCTGCTGACTCGGCTTAGCATCGTCTTTGCCCAGAATACTGAAACCGGTATTTGAATGACGCACGACGTTGTTGGTAATGATGATGTCTTCGAGCGTGCTCCACGGTGCGGTACCGCTCTGGTTACGGACCGTCAAAACAAACGCGCCGATGAGCCCGCCAGACTCAAGCACGTTTCCGTCAATCGTTACCTTGCGCCCATTCTTTAGCTCAATCATCGCCTTGATGGTCGCTTTTCCGAACCACTCAGGGGGCTTGTACAAGTAATTTCGCCGTATCTCAATATCCGCAGGAACGAGATTCGGAACCGCCGGATCGGCGCCACCAAACATGATGTTTTGCGCGCCACCCTCGATGTAGTTGTTCACGATCTTGTAAGGTCCGGGACCATTCCAGCCACATATTCCCTGAGTTTCGTCTCCGGCACCGGCAAAGCCTGCGATATACGAGTTGATGATCGTCGTGTCTCCACTGTTAAGACCAATTCCACGTCGCGCTTTGTTAAGACCAGTGGAACGAATGTAACAACGATCGAAGACGAGGTGATGTGGAAATTGAGACAGCGACTTGTAATCGGTCTTGCCGAGATCGATCAAGTTGTAGAGATATTTGGAATCCGCGGCGGGTGAAAACTCAATTCCGATGAATTTGTAGTGGTGAGCGCGCTCGGCAGTTGCGATCGCCACCCCAGAATCCGGAGCGACGATCTTGGGCATTGCCTTCGCGTGGATCTGTGGATTTATTCGCTCGTTTTCTTTCGCGATACCGCTGAGGTTTGAGGTCGTAATCGTGATGTACTGATCGGAATCGCCTTCTTTGAATGGAAGCGTGATAATTCCCTTGTAAGTGGCGCCGGCTTCGAGAATTATCACGTCACCGTAATTTGCGCCATCAATCGCAGCCTGTAGGTTTCCGCCGGACCTCACCTGGATGGTTGAGGAATTTCCGACGCGACGCTCGCGAGTAGCTGACGAATCACGTCGTCTCTGTGCTACCGCGAGCAACAGAAAAATACCAAGCAGGCCCAGAATGACTGCGATCGCGATTAAGGCTTTGGACCGTGAATCACTCTTATCACTCAACTGCATTACCTTCGGCTAAAAACAAATTGATTGCACCCGAGACCGACACGACCGCAATTCAGTTTCGTAAGAATGAAGCCGCGCGCGGTAAAGTAGTCGAAGATTTCGTCAGGAGTTGAAACCTCATACGGGTACCCTCCGACCCAATCAACGATGTCGCGCCAGCGATTCATTCCGCGCCGCCGATCGTACTCTGTCCACGATCGGAAATACGATCGGATGTTCAACGTCAACACCGATCGTGCGAGCGACTTCAGCTCATCAGGAGCGATTACAAGCAGTGTATACGGCACTCTAAGAACACCGGGTAACTGATTGTAAGTCTTCTTCAGCCATTTCCAGCGCGTGCTCTGGCTGCCGGTGTCATTATACAGGGCTATGAAGAGTTTGCCGCCGGGCGCGACGAGCCGGTGGACATTTTCCAATGCCTGCCACATTTGGCCGGTGTGATGAAGCACGCCCCACGAATAAACGACGTCGAAGGTGCCGAGGGAATTCAGGTATTGCTGATCGAGAACCGAAGCTTCTTCTACTTTCCACGCATCGTCATTTGGAAAGTAGCGCTTTCGCAGCTCGGTGGTGCACGCAACCGAATTCGGATCGTAATCGAATGAGTGCACGCGCGCGCCTAAACGCCGCGCCGCCAGACTAAATAGCCCACTGCCCGATCCGACGTCGATGAAACTCTTTCCCTCGAGTGAATCTACGGCCAGCATCTGCTTCAACGACTCTTCAGCTTCTTTGATTCGAGTGTCGTCGAGCAGCTCGAGAAATCGACTCCAGTTCTTACCAAACTCAAATCGCTCGCCTCGCGCGGTTTCAGTCGCGTGTGAGCTTAACTTACTTATGTTTTGTTCCTGAGTTGCCATTGCCATTAACTACATTAACTCCGCCAGTACTTCCTGAAATTTTGACGCGACCGCAGTGACTTCGTATTCGCTTCGCACTTCTGAACGCCCCCAAACCGAGACACGTTGATCGCGGTGCTCCCAGACAAACGAGAGAAATTGACGCAACACTTCCGCTACCTGATTCGTCGCTCCCGGATCTGCTACCCAGCCACCCAAACGCGCGATCAAATATGCCGCAGTGCCGGGCGGTGTCAGTCCGATTATCGGTCGTTCCGCGCCGACATACTCAATCAACTTCGACGGCAGGAACACGCTCTCCGTATTCTTTGGCACCGGCGCATCGATCACCATCAAACCTGCTGCTGACGTCATCAGCGACAGGCTCTCAGCATAATTCACTCGCGGTCGAAAGACGACCAAACCGGGTGGCAATCTGGAGAGTCCCATCTGTTCCATATCCAACTCGTGGACATCACCGACGATTTCGAAACAGAACCGGCTCAACAGCACCGGCTCCGCCGATGACAAAATCTCGAGTGCCTGGAAGAGTGGCTCCGGTGTACGTGTATGGTAGAGGTCGCCGAGATAACGAATATTCAAACGACCGTTATTGTCGTGTGGAGTACGTTCGAAAAGATCCGGCTCGAATGCGTGGGAGACAACCCTTACCTTCGATCGCAGCGTCGAGCGATACTTATCCATCACCAGCATCGCAGTCTCATTGGAAGTAAAGACGAGTCGATCGGCATTTTCGATCACGCTCTGCTCGAGCCACCCATTCAATGTCTTTGTTAACGGATCGTCATTCCTGAACGGGCTGTCGACCCACGGATCACTGAAGTGCGCCAGCCATGGAAGATTGTAACGACGCTTCAGCTCCAACCCGATGATGTTGTCGATCAGCGGAAAAGCAAACGTCACCAACACGTCCGGCCGGTATCCCTGCATGTTCAAAAGATGATCGACCGTCTTTAGCACCGACTTCTTCCATGGCCCAAGGTGATCTGGTGTTCTCGACAACACCGGCAGATACATTCGACTCGAAAGCCGGTGTAACAAATCGCGTCCCGAAGATGGTGAAAACGGAACCCGCAGTGTTCGCTCGAGAAACGACTCCGAGCCATCGTGCCCGTCGCCATCTGTGCCTTCACAAACCAGCATGGTCGATGCGTTCAGATGCTTTAAGAGACGTGAAACCTGAATGGCTCTGGGCTCCTGTTTCGGAGGATAGGAATAGGAGATGGCCAGCAGTTTGGGCACGGTGGAATCCTCAAGACTTCCAGCGTGGTCTACCAGCTTTGTCTTAATAGACAGATCCATCTTGGAAGGAACAAGCGTTGACATTCTTAAAGAAAAACCTGAAAGCTTTTATACCGCCGAAAATTAATTTACTCAGTCCGACGCCGAACTCTGACTCCCAATGCCACTAATCCGCCAAAAAACACGGATAGTGTGGCCGGCTCGGGTACCGGTTCAGCGACGTTGAACGTGTAAGTTTGTGAATTTACCGGCTGTCCCTGATTCGGACCTCCAGGAATAACAAAGTCGGGGACACTATTGAGTAGATCTATGGTGAGAGTAGCAGGTACTCCTTGTGGGTTGGAGCCCGGTGAGAATACTGAAAACACGAGAGAGAAAGGAGGTTGGATGGTGCCAAATAACGGAATCTGAAAGTCCTGAACAACGGGAGAATTCCCCAATTCCGTGTAAGTAATTCTTAACGTATCGCCCCCGCCCGGCGGCAGCACACCGGTAATATCAACGCTGAAAGTTAGGGTCGAACCATACAGCGTTACGCCGGGATTGGAGTACAAATTGACCTGGACGGTATCGTTATTTTGAAACGCGGTAACATTGCTAAAAAACAGCGGATCCGCTTTCACCGCGGGCCCAGTCAAGCCCAACACTAATAAAACCCCTAAAAATAACAAGCTCCTGGATACGTTTGTTCGATTGGTTTTAGCTATTTGCATAAGTCGCCGCTCAAATAGATCCCTATTTCTACAGCTAAACTTCGAATTGGGGGCTGGTACCAGATTGGGCTCTGGGTTAAAGACTACGGAGAAGATAGTAGATCAGCTTCAAATACTCAACTAAAACCAGTTGCCAGCCGCGTTTATGCATCCACCAGCTCGACGGCGGTGGTGTTTGAATGCCTGTTTCTACCGGATCGATACCGACCTGCGTTTCGCCATCTGCGAAGAAATGTCGAAAGGTGAAAAGCGCGCGTCTCGAGTGATAAGACGAAGTAACAATCATGATCGAGCGCAGGTTGTGAGTCTTTGCATAGTTACGAACGACCGTTGCTTCTTCCCACGTGCTGGTGACTGGAGGTCTAACTACTTCGATATTTTCCAAAGGTACGCCCGATCGATTTAACTGGTTGATGGCGATCTCGTGGAAGTACGGATTGCGTTGCTCGGCAGTTGACCAACCTCCCTGGCGGTTGTCGGTGGTGAGAAGTATTTTCGGCGCGCGCTTCTCAGCGTATAGAAGCGCCGCGTGTTGCACGCGCTCAGACAAAGTTGATGAGCCACTAAGAACAACAATTGCATCCGCACGATCGAGTGGGGAGCTGACAATCAACCACCGCGCACCCACCAACGACGCCAGCCAAACCGCAACCAGCAACAAAAAAGCGACGAACACTCGTCGCCATGTCAAACGAATCCGCTTAGACATTCATGCTCTTCTCTGCGAAACCTCTGCGTTCTCGGCGTCTCTGCGGTGATATTTACCGCCGAGGCGCAGAGTACGCATCAGAGGCTACGCAGAGGAAATCTACCAGCAAATGCCCTGGTAATTGTTGTCTGAAGTTTTCTCAAACAGTCGGACTAAATCGATTACTACTTGTCCTTCTTTCCGACTCTGTTCGATCTCTTTGAACTGTTCGGCTTTATTACCAATAACCAGCACGTCAGCAAACTCGAGCACCTCATCGATACTCGTCCGCATGAGTTGAGCGATGTGCGGGATCTGCCCTTCGATGTACTCCTTGTTTGCGCCAAAGAGACGGGCCAGTGAAACGTCGCGATCGTAGATACTGAGCTGGAGACCCTTTCCAATCAACGTCTCGATTAACGTAACCATCGGCGATTCACGAAGATCATCAGTGCCTGCCTTGAAGCTGAAGCCAAGAATGCCGACGCGCTTCTTGCCAGTCGCGAGAACCATTTCAACTGCACGCTCGATCTGCTGTCTGTTGCTGGGAAGAATTGACGACAAAACCGGCACGTCCACGTCAACCTGTTTCGCCTTGTAATTGATCGCGCGTAAGTCTTTCGGCAAACATGAGCCGCCAAAGGCAAAACCCGGCTTCAGATAGTAAGGAGAGAGATTGAGTTTCGTGTCCTGGCAAAAAATATCCATCACTTCATGGCTGTCAACACCGACCGCCTTGCAGATGTTTCCAATCTCATTCGCAAAGCTGACTTTCAGCGCGTGAAAACAATTGCAGACGTACTTGACCATCTCCGCGGTCTTCACGGAAGTCGCAATCACCGGCGCGTCGATACGGCTATACAATTCGCGCACTGTCGCGGTTGTCTCCTCGTCGTCTGCTCCGATCAACGTGAACGGCGGCGCATAGAAGTCTTTCAACGAAGAACCTTCGCGCAGAAACTCGGGATTGATACAGACGCCAAAATCTTTTCCCGCACGTTTAGTCGAGTGCTCTTCGAGTGTCGGAATCACTACACCTTCGATTGTCCCCGGCAGCATCGTGCTGCGTATGACGATAATGTGTCGCTCACTTTTATTCTTCAACGCGGCGCCGATCTCTTCGCAAACGCGCGTCACGTAGCGAAGATCCAAACTGCCGTTTGCATTGCTCGGAGTGCCCACACAAACCAGCGATACATCGGTGTTACGAACTGCCGCCGCCGAATCAGTCGTCGCTGACAGTCGATCTGCCTTCACGACTTCATCGAGCAGTGGCCCAATACCGGCCTCGACGATCGGACTCTTGCCCTCATTGATCATCTGAGCCTTGTTCGCGTTCACATCAACGCCGGTAACCGTGTGTCCTTCTTTCGCAAAGCATGCTGCGGAGACACAACCGACATAGCCAAGACCAAAAATACTGAGTTTCACGAATTATTTTTCCTGCTGGTTGTATTAATCGAACTCGAATAGTCTACCGATCTTCAGCTCCGGAGTCGCGATTGATCGCGGCTTGAAGTTGCAAGCGCAGGTCGTCCGTCAAAGTGCGAAGCTGGTGATCCAGTTCCTGGGATCGCCTTACGATCGTATGAAGGATCAGACCTACAGTTATTGAAAGCAGACCGCAGAGAATCAGCGCTACGGCAAGCACCGCCGATGGCCACCGCGGTACGAGACCCGTCTGGATGAATTCATAGACGACGACTGTGCCCGGTATCAGACCAAGCACGATGCTGAACAAGCCGACGCTGCCGAAAAAAGTTAACGGTTTGTAATCGCGAAAGAGAGCTAAAAGCGTGTTTAGAATCAGGAATCCGTCACGGAAGATTCGAATTTTCGAAAAGCTTCCCTCAGGACGCGCCGTCAAATTAACCGGGACTTCAATAATGCGAAAGCCGCGATTCAACGCCTTGATGGTCAATTCGGTTTCGGTTTCAAATCCGCCGCCAAATAACGGTACGCCTTTTACGAATCCCCGATTGAACGCGCGGTAACCGGAAAGCATGTCGGTAATACGGGCGCCGAGGGTGTAATTCAAAACGTACAAAAAGAACCGGTTGCCGAGACGATTACGAGTTTTGAATTGGCTGGTGGCGTCACGATGAAGCCGCGAACCGATTACAACATCCGCGTCGTCATTCAGGATCGGCTCGATCAAACGATGCACTTCCGGCGCGGGATAAGTGCCGTCACCATCAACCATCACATAGATGTCAGCACTTATCTTGCGAAACATCGACTGGACCACAAACCCCTTGCCCTGCCGTTTCTCGTGATAGATCAGGGCGCCGGCAGCGGTAGCTTCCTCTACCGTGCGATCCGTGGAGTTATTGTTGAAGACATAGATATCTGCATCTGGCAATTCCGCACGAAACTGCGAAACAACTTCGGCAATCGTGAGTTCTTCGTTGTAGCAGGGAATCAGGACGGCGATTCTGGGCTTGGCAGACGTTAGCCGACCGTCAAGCTTCATGTCTACCGTCTCTGTAATCGCGAGTTTCACGAATTATTTTCCCGCTGGTCGTATTAATCGAACCAGAAAACTCGAACCCCACGACAGATGTATCGTCGCGAAGATTAAAGGCATCACTAAAGCCATTTGCAAGCCTGCGCCCGTACGTCGTGCCGCTTGCCATCCCGCGAGCCACGCGCAACCAAGATACGTGACGAGCTCGAGGAGCAGTAGCCACCACGCGGGCTTCCAAAAAATTCCGACAATGCCGAGCGCCAGGATCGAAACGACAAAAAGCGGCGCTACCAAATGGCGAAGCTTGGTCGAGCGCGGGTGGAGTCGAATCATCTCAGCTTTCCAACCGCCGTATCGCACGTATTGCGCGGCGAGGGTTTTCAGCGTCGAACGTGCAAAATAGTCGCAATGGCCGCCGCGATCCAGAATTACCTGCCGCCCGGATCGTCGGACACGATAGTTGAAATCGTAATCCTCGTTTGTGTGCAGCGACTCGTTGTAGCCGCCGAGCTCTTTCCAGAGTGACTTCCGAAAACATGCAAAAGCGACTGTATCGACCGGTTCCTGCTGGGGTCCACTCGCGCCGAGACGGTATTTCGCGTCGCCGATTCCGAAAGGATGCGAGACGGCGGCGGCGATTCCCTGTGCGATCAAAGTGTTCGCGCCCGGTCTCACGAGACATGGCATTCCCACCGCTCCGGCGTCGCCGGTTTTCAGCACTTCAACGCAGCGGCGGATGTATCCGTCTGACGGAACGGCGTGGGCGTCCATCCGCGCGATAATGTTTCCACTAGCGGCGGCAATGCCGAGATTAAGTGCTGTCGGGATGTTGCGAGCGGGGTTATCGACGAGCAACACAGCCACATCGGGCCGGCGCGTTCTGAATTCGTCAACCACTGCGCGACTGCGATCTTCCGACGAACCGTCAACAATCACGAGCTCATATCGATCCAGCTCAAACTGGTCTGCGAGCTTTTCGAGCGCTTTGCCGATAAAACGCTCTTCGTTGTAGCAGGGGATGATGACTGACACGCTATCGTAGGCGTCTACTGCTCGTATCGACATCGGCTGCTCAAACGGCTGATTGTTGTTGGCTTCTAACATCAACACTGGTTGCGACTCTCGCGCGATGATGATCGCGAATCGTCGTCTCACAAATTTCCGCGAAGCACTTAGCCACTCCACTCCAGCCAAACTTCTCGACCACTGTTCGTCGCGCCTGCTGGCCCACCTCGTTTGCCTGCGACGGGTTGGTTAGCAGATTAACTACCGCGGCAGTAAATTTCTCCGGCGTGTCGGCGATGAAGAGCTCTTTTCCGTCTGTCACCGGCAGGCCTTCAGCGCCTACGGTCGTCGAGACAATCGCCTTCTCCATTGCCATTGCTTCGTAAATTTTCAGTCTCGTGCCGCCGCCGATACGAAGCGGCACGACATACGCCGCTGCACGCTCCATGTATGGTCTAACGTCTTCCACGCGTCCGGTTACTACAATCGCCGGATCTTTCTGACTCAGCTCAATCAGGCCGGGATAAGGATTGCGGCCCACAACGGTCAAAGTAACATCCGGAAGCGATTTCCTGATCAGCGGGAGGATCTGATCCGTGTAGTAGCGAATTGCGTCTTCGTTCGGTAACCAATCCATCGAGCCGGTGAAGACGACATTCCGAGGATCGACCGTCTCTTTGCCGGAGGGCGTGAAGAAATCTGTATCGACGCCGGTCGCCACTTCAAAAACGTTATCGACTGCATACTCATTTCGCATTTGCTCGCAGTCGTCTTTTGAGACCGCTATCACGGTATCAAAGCGCCGGCATGTTTCTCTTTCGAAACGCTCCATCTTGAGCCACTGTTGCCGCAGGTAGATCTTTTTGAGCTTGTTATTTTGTACTTCGAAGTGTCGCTTCCAGATCATCGCCTCGACGTTGTGTTGGAAGAGAATCGTGGGACACGACAAATCGCGTGGCACGTTGATCGCCGGTGCGAGGAAGTCGCAGATGACGACGTCGAACGTGCCGCTGTTCACACGTTCGCTGATCTGTTTCCGCATCGAAGCCGATTCGTATTTGTTGATCGCGTAGGGAAAGCGAGACGCGAGATTGAGAAGCAACTCAGCATAAAAGCCGCTCGAAAACTTCTCACGCTGCTCGTAAGGCACGCAAATCAGCTCGTGACAATACTCGGAAGCCTGCTCGCGCGCAGCGTTATCCGCCGAACCATCGTCTAGAGACATGTACGAGATGAAGTGGTCGCGCTTCAGCTCTTTCAGCATGTTGTAAGTGCGAATCTTCCCGCCCTTATCAACCGGATGAAGCAATTCAGTTTTTAACCAAAGAATCCGCACGCTTGATCCGAACTGGTAGTGATTAGTGGGAAGGTCTTGGGACTAACTTGCATTTAACAACAGCCGTCGTGAACTCACGCGTCAACTTGTTTGCAAAAGGCTTCAATTTGCGAATCGGCACGGGTTCAATACTCTCAAACTCAAACTCGCTCTGCGCTACGAGTTTCTCAAACCTTCTCACGGTAAGTTGGTTCAGGCCGCCTGATACTTCATTGAAATGGTAGGCGTGTCTGCCTGAATCTTCGCGGTACCAACGCATTAATACTTTCTCGGTGAACACCAGATGGGACCAGGGGAACAGTGAAAATCCATGTCCGCCCAGCGGGTGATACCAGGTTGGCCCAAAGCACGCGAGGATGTAACCGCTGTCTTTCAGCAGCCGTCGCATCTTGCCCAACATCGCGAGCGGATCGGAAAAATGTTCGAACGCATCCAGACTAACGATGACGTCAACCTTTTCATCTGTCTGGCTGGTAAAAACGCAAGCATTCTCTACGCCCGCCTTTTTTGCAGCCAGCCGCGCTGACGCCAACGGCTCTTCACGGATGTCCAATCCAATTACTCGAGGTACGCCATGTTGGGCCATGTCGATGGCCTCAATACCCGCTTCGCACCCGAAGTCGAGCACCGTCTTATCAGCCAGCTCGCGCCAAATCTCTGGTCCGAAAAACACTTCCATCTTGCTGCGACCATCGTAAGCCGTAGTGACCTCATTGCCCGGACTTACCTTCTGCAAACGACGTAAGATCCGGTAACCAAGTTCGCCTCCCAAAATTCCCAAGACCCCTCCTAGCTCACTGACACTGCCTCAGTTAACAAAGGCGACACCTCGGGCTGCGCTTCTCCGTCAAAAAACTGGCGCTGCCAGATTTCAAAATTGACGAGGGCCCACAGTCGCTCGTCGTGATTCTCAGCGCCGGATTGATGTCGATTCACGAGGTCGCGCACAAAGTCGCGATTAAACAATCCGCGGCTCATAGCGCGCTCGCTCAACACATACTCATCAACCACCGAACGGTAAGCACCGCGGAACCACGCCGCGATCGGCACCGGAAATCCCATCTTCGATCGAGACAAGATCGCTTCCGGCAACACACCCTTCATGCTCTCGCGCAAAATGTATTTCGTCGTCCCACCACGCAGCTTCAATCGCTCCGGCAAACTGCACGTAAACTCGACCAGCTTATGGTCCAAAAACGGAACGCGACTCTCCACCGAAGTCGCCATGCTCATCTGGTCCTGCTTCATCAACAGCTCGTGCAGGTAAGTCTTGATGTCTGTGTAGAGCAACCGATCCAGCAACGATTCAGCATCGGTTTCTGCAAGCGCAGTGCGAACACCAGCGTACGGATCGATCCGGCCGATCTGCTCAACAGCCGAATTCGAAAGCAAATCAGCCTGCATCGCGAGCGGAAACACCGCGAAGTTGTCGAAATAAATACTCTCGATATCAGGCGACACACCGAGAAAACTTCGCAGCAGCTTTTGCCTCACTCGCGACGTCGGCAATCCTTTGATACCGCTACTCACCGCACCGCGAACCACATCGGGTGTCAAACTCCAGTAGCGCTTGCCTAGCGAGAGATTCAGAATCGTCTTGCGATAACGTCCGTAACCGGCCAGCAGCTCGTCGCTTCCCTCACCCGTCAACACGACTTTCACATGCTGCGACGCCAGCAGTGAAACGAAGTAGAGCGCCACACTCGACGGATGGGCCAGCGGCTCGTCCTCATGCCAAACAAGCCTCGGCAACGCATTAAAAAACTCTTCAGGACTGACAACCACTTCGTGATGGTTTGTCTTATAAGCTTCGGCCACGATTCGTGCGTACGCGAGCTCGTTTGCTTCTCGTTCGGCAAATGCAACAGAGAACGTTTTGATCGGCTCATCGACCATGCCGCTCATCACCGCTGCAATCGCTGACGAGTCAATCCCACCTGACAGAAACATTCCGAGTGGAACATCAGCCATCAAGCGTAGCCGCACCGACGTGCGAAACAGCTCGTACCATTCGGCGATGAAGTCTTTGTCACTGCGCGTCTGGTCCGCTGTTTTTGCGAAACTCACATCCCAGTATTTCTTGATCTCGATCGCACCGTCGCGCCAAAGAAGTGTGTGGCCGGGCAGTAAACGCTTGACGCCGTGGTATAGAGTTTCTTCACCTGAGGTCGCGTGATTGGCGAGGTAATCCGGGAGGGCGTGAAAGTTGATCTCGGGTTTTAAATTGCTCGCCTGGAAGATGGTTTTGATTTCCGATCCGAAGTAGAGCGAGCCGTCGTCGGCATGAAAATAATAGAGAGGCTTAACCCCGAGTCGATCGCGGGCGATGAAGAGTTCTTTTTTCTTTCCGTCCCAGATAGCGAACGCAAACATGCCGCGCAGGTAATTGACGCACGCGTCACCATGCTCTTCGTAAAGATGGAGAATCGTTTCCGTGTCGCAGTGGGTGCGATAAACGTGACCGCGGGCTTCCAGCTCGTCGCGATAATCGGCGTGATTGTAGACTTCGCCGTTGTAGATGATCTGAAGTGAACCGTCTTCGTTGGTCATCGGTTGATGACCTGAGGCCACGTCAACGATGCTCAAGCGGCGATGGCCGAGACCGATGTTGGCATCAACGAAGATTCCCGCTTCGTCAGGTCCGCGATGCGTGATCACGTCGCGCATGCGCTCGAGGACACGAGGGTCCACCGAGCGTCCTGAGCGAGATGACAAAGCTATTCCGTTAATACCGCACATACTGTGGCTGATTCATTCCGTCGAACTTCAAAACGTCCCGGCCTCCGGCAATCTCGATTTCAAAAGCGCGCCCGTTCTGCGCCTCGATCTCTCGCACCGCGCCGCCATCAGGCAAAAGGAATACTACTAGCTCTTCCGAACCCTTGGCCAGAACGCTGATCGAGAGAACAGACGCCTCCCTCTTCTCTCCATAACACTCCGAAATCCAGCCAGGTTCCGTCTCCCACTCGATATTCTTAGCAAAAGCGCTAATTTGCAGGACCGGTGTGTCAAGATTTTCACTGACGACGCGCACCGTGTTGTCATTGGGGCGCAACGGCAACGGCCCGAAGCCCGGTGCGAGATGAAATCGCGCTTGCAGGTCATGGGCGCCGGCTGTTTCGACGACATCGCGCACCACCCAGTAACGATTTTTGATGAAGAGTATCGAGCGCGTGTGTTTGGCGGGTTCGGCGAGACGCATAAAACCGTCGTGCGATCCGGCAACGTAGTCAAAACTCTCCTCCGTAATCCATGAGGAACACTCGGAACGCGCAATCGTTTTCCACGAGAATGGACCGTCAGACGCGGAGGACGACTCATTATCGACGGTGAGCGTGTTGTGCGCTTCAGAGCTGCGAAACCAGTCGCGCATCTCTTTCGATCCGGTGTACGTGTAAGTTCCCGGATCGATCAGGAGTGTTTTTCCTTTGACGGCGAGTTCGAACGAGAGCGCGTCTGCGTGTGCGTGGCCACAGTTGTCTGTGCCATGCGGTCCGCAATCGAACAGAAGGTAATTCGAGTCAGCAGTCCAGCCATCGCGCATTACGTAATAACCACCTGCGGGGAACGCGACTGATTGTTTCTCCGGTTCGGTTGCAACGATCTGATCGAAAGTGAACAAGTCAGGAACAGGGGCTTGGCCCCGCCGTTGGTTGGATTCGATGAGCGGGGGTAAGCCCCTCTTCCTGACTTGTTCTTTCTCGGCTGGTCCAAGTAGCCAGACCGCGTCTTCAACGGCGTCGCCGGCGACGAATTTATAATCAGCGCGTTCGAAAAGCGCGGCGCCTGTGGCGAGGGTGGCGCGAAAATCGTTGGCAGGTGCAGCGAAGAAACTCAGCAGACGCCCGCCGTCGTCGTCTCCAAATAGCGGCGTCGTACCATCCGGTCGCGTGATGTACATCAGATGGTCCAAGAGCAAACGGAGCTTCTCATCAAGCACTGCGGGAACGGCCACGTCTGCGTTGGAAAGCAACACACGCAGGTGCAGGTAAAAATCCGTCGTGTAGCGGTGGTAGTAACTCGACTGCTCAAAATAAACGCCGTCTGATTGCACGTGTCGTGGCAACTGCGCAAGCAGGATTTCGAGACCTTTGTTCCGCCATCTTGCAGACTCTTTGAACTCAGGCATGAGCGCGCCGATGTAATAGAGTCCGAGCGCCTCGCCGGTCAAGTGCGTGTTTGGACTGAAGTAAGTGGACAGGAAGGTTTCGAGGTGTCGGGCGTTCAGATAGAGAAACTTGCACAACCTTGAAAACGTCTCAGGCGGAAGTGCGTCTTTGAAGAAGTGAAGCGCCCAGATCCATGCGATCGATCGAAACGCCACTTCTAAACTGCTGGCCCAGTTCACGCCGAGCTTTGGCGGGTTCTGGTCCATCCACGAGTTAACGTGTTCTACAAAAGTTTGCGCGTATCGCTCGTCGCCTGTCAGCCAGTAAGCCTGGCCGAGCGTGATGAAATACTGGTGCCGGTTTAATTCCCAGGTGATTTTCTTGTCGCCGAAGAGATCGGCGTTCAGGTAGTTCAAACGGCTCCAGTGAACGAGGGGCGCGCGTTTGCCGGCGACAGGTTCCAGATGCCAGTCAATCGGATTTCCAAAGCTGAGATTGCGAAAGCCGAGCAGATCGAAATAGCCTGCGACGATGCGATCGGCGCGTTTCACGATCTGGTTTTCAGCACCGGGCCAGCGACGCCTGAGCTCATCGATTGTGGCTTGCGGATTAGTGAATGACGCAAAAAACTTCGGACTCTTTCTCTCGCGAAAGTGGGTGAGCAGATCCGAAGTTGATGTTAATTCACCATCGAGCAAACGAAGCAAGGCGTCGTCGGAAATCGGTCTTGATTGGCTGGACCAGTTTTGCCTTTCAGCAAACGCAGCCAGAGCCTGCGAGCTGCGGACGCGAAGCTCGTCGAAACCGACCTGTCTAAGCTTGTGCAACTTGCTCTTCATCTCGGATCTGCAGGTGATTCGCAAGCCCATGATAGGCGGTCATCCATGCGTCTCTCACCGCTTCCCAACTGTATTTCAAACATTCCTGCCGCGCGTGGTCGACGATCTGTTTTGCGAGCACCGGATTTTCCAGGAGCGTGAGCGCTCGATTCGCTATTTCGACGTAATCACCGCGCGACACGACCATGCCTGTTCTTCTGTCCTGCACGATGTCAGGAATGCCGCCGGCGTCAGTCGTCACCACCGGTAAGCCACACGAAAACGCTTCGAGGATTGAGAGTGGTTGGTTGTCGATCTCGGAGCCGTTCAGGAAGATATCTGCAGCGTCGTAAACGTCAGCGAAATTTGCGGGAGCGATCTGACCGACGAAT
The DNA here is from genome assembly GCA_035251975.1 of Pyrinomonadaceae bacterium. GTDB lineage: Bacteria > Acidobacteriota > Blastocatellia > Pyrinomonadales > Pyrinomonadaceae > PSRF01. The sequence goes on from DATFDT010000165.1 coordinate 48,361, forward strand.
TCAGTGTTTTGCAGCTTGAGCTCCTGGGCCAGTGTTTTCAGTGCGTGGCGTTGGCTGCCGTCCCCGGCCACGGTCAGACTCGCTTGAGGAATTCGTTCCTGAATGATCGCAAACGCGCGCAGCACGCGATCGACGCCGTAATGGCTTTCCAGATTTCGATTCGACAAAAACACCGGACGCAACGGCGAGCGCTCACGAAAGCGAAATGTGCTCGTGTCGATCAGGTTGTAGATCGCTGTTGCTTTCAGTCCGAATGAAGCGAAGACGCGAACGAGGTATTCTGAGGGAACGATTATTGAATCACAGAGGCGAATCGTGGGAATGGCGCTGCGTTGCCAGCGTTGCAGGTGATCCTCGGCTTCGCCGCTGTGATAGTTGAGCAGAACTTTTCTCCGATAGAGTTTACCGATCAGGATGGCGGGAGTTGGGGCAAGCACGAAAGAGAGATACGAAGCGGAGAAAACGTGAATGACGTCGTATTTGTAAACTCGAGCGAACAGGCTCAACAGATAAGCGATCGACGTGACTACAGTTCGAACGTACTTGATTCTTTGCAGATGATGCAGGCCACCGGGAAGACGCGGATTGATTGGCAGAAATCCGACCTCCAGCGAAGGCTCCTGTCTGAGACGCTCAAGCAGACGCGCGGCCTGCACCGATTGCCCGCCGAGAATGCCGAACGACGGCGCCACGATGAGCACACGCACCGGCGATTGAGAATTAGTAACGTTCATCTACACTTCTTCTCGGTGCAGCCTCTGTGTTCTCTGTGACTCGGTGGTGATCTTTCCTAACCAATGCTTAACCACAGAGACACAGAGAGCACAGAGATTGCACAGAGAAATCCTAGCGCCCCAAACATCGATCATAGAGACTCTCGGTGTGGGCCAGTTGAGCTTCGCAGGAGAATTTCGATTCGACCACTCGCTTGCCTTTCGCGCCCATCGCTCGGGCGCGTTCGGGGTTCTGGAGCAGTGCGATGAGTTTCATGGCCATCATCGCATCATCACCCGAAGGCACAAGGTAACCAGTTTCACCCTCAGTAACGACCTCTCGCGCACCACCAACATCAGTTACTACTACGGGCCGCCCCGCAGCCATATATTCAAGAATAGAGTTTGAAAACCCCTCCGCTTTCGAGCTCAACACGCAAATTTCCGAAACAGCCAGCAACTCAGCCACCTTTTCACAACGCCCGAGAAAAAACGTCGCGTCGTTGATACCCAGCTCTTCAGCCAAACCCCGCAGTGAGTCGCTCAACTCACCCTCACCTGCCAGCAAGAACGCCGCGTCAGGAACCGCATCTTTCACTCGTCGCGCCGCTCGCAGAAACATCGGATAGTCTTTAACTTCAAGCCGCATGTTCGCAACGATCGTGATATAGCGTCCTTCTGGCAATCCCAGCACTGAAAGCGACTCCGCGCGAGATAACGTCGTCGCCAGTCGCCTGACATCTAAACCATTGTAGATGACTGACACCTTATCCGGCGCCACACCGTCGCCGATAAGTTTCTCGCGCACGGCATTCGAATTGGCAACAACGTGATGCGCCAAAGAGTAAGCCACTCGCTGCACCTGCTTCTGCGCGGCGCTGCGCATGCCCGCCGTCTCTCTCATCGATGCGACGCGCACCGGCAAACGCGCGAGCGCTCCACCGGCCATGCCAAAAACATTTGTATAGAAATCATGTGTGTGAAGAATGTCGATGCGAGACGACTTCAACCAGCGCACCAAGTGTCTCAGTTGCTTGACTGCGTTTTGATCGTAGAAGCTGTTCAAAGGAAAGGAAGGAATCTCGCCAAGGTCGAGATCGTTGATACTATCGCGCAGGACACCTTCCGGGCTGAGACACGCGAGGTGAACTTTGAAGCGTCCGCTTTCAACGAGCAGCCGCGTGAGTTGCAAAGCCTGACGCTCCGATCCACCCTGGTTAAAGCTGTCGATTAATTGAAGAACGGCAGGCTTCACTCTTCTCTGTGCGATCTCTGTGTTCTCTGTGTCTTTGTGGTTATTTTTTCTTAGCATCAATCAACCACAGAGACACAGAGAACACAGAGAACGCACAGAGAAGAAGTTCATCAGCTTACCAACTGTGCTTCGCGCAACTCTTTACGGCTGGTGATTGGACCATCCAAAAACTGCCGGTGCCAAAGCTCGAGCATCACCAAAGCCCACAAACTCATTGAATGATCGCGACGCCCGCGCTCGTGCTCATCCAGCAACACGCTGACGTAATGCGAATCAATGTAGCCTCGTTGCTTCGTCCGCGCATCGCTCAGCGTATCACGAATGCGCGATCGCAATTGTTGATTGATCCACTCCTGAATCGGCACACCAAATCCCTGCTTCGGCCGGTCGAGAATCTCCGCCGGAACCAAATCTCTCACAGCGCGCTTGAGCAGGTGCTTCGTCTCGAGCCCGGCCAGCTTCAAAGCCGCGGGAACGCGTGTGACAAACTCGATCAGCTTGTGATCGAGCAGCGGCGCGCGCGCTTCTAGCGATACAGCCATACTCATGCGATCCACTTTCGTGAGTATGTCGCCCGGCAGATAGGTTTTACTGTCGAGATAAAGCAGGCGATCGAGCGGCTCCTCGCTTTTGACATTCTCGACCAATTTATTAAAGAGACTGGCGACATAGCCACCTGGTCCAAGCTGTCGTGAAAAGTCAGACGTGTAAAGCGATCTGCGATTCAGATTCGTAAAAACAGAAACACTGTCGAGATATCGCGAGATCGGATCGAGCGAAACGTTGTGCAGGTAATTGCGTCCCCACGCGGCGTGCGGCAGTCGCTCACTCAAAGGCCGCATCACACCTTCGCGCAGCGGCTTCGGTAAACGCTCAAAACCACCACGTTTTCGATCGACCACATAACGCGTATAACCTGCAAACAACTCGTCACCACCATCGCCAGACAGCACGACCGTGACATGATCGCGCGCCAGTTTCGACACCATGTAGGTGGGAATCGCGGACGAATCGGCAAACGGCTCGTCAAAATGCCACGCGAGATCGTCGACTACTTCGCAGATATCCGGCGTGACAAAAAACTCGTGATGGTCAGTGCCGTATTTCTGCGCCGTTACACGCGCATACTTCAACTCGTTGTAGCTGTCTTCGTGAAAGCCGATGGAGAACGTCTTCACTGGTTGGCCCATGTGGCGAGCCATGAGCGCAACAACGGTGCTCGAATCGATACCACCCGAGAGG
>DATFDT010000166.1:0-7540 GCA_035251975.1 Pyrinomonadaceae bacterium
CTCGGCGTTGATAAGCTCAGGCAGTACGCGAGTGAGCTTGGTCTCGATCGCGCTCGGTTCGACGCAGCGCTCGACAGCGGCAAGTTTGCGGAGAACGTTCAGCGCGACGTGATGGATGGGCACAAGCTTGGCATCAACGGCACGCCTACGATCTACATCAACGGCAAGCGTGTTGCTGACAATTCGTATGAAAGCGTCAAGTCTGCAATCGAAGCAACTCTGAAGTCCTAACTGTTAGCCACAAAGAGGCACAAAAGCACAAGAGAAATCTTTTTGTGCTTATGTGCCTTTTTGTGGCTAAAAACTATCGCAATAGTTGCTCGACCACACCGGTGAAGAGTTTGGACATGACGAAGTAGCGTCGGCCTGAGGCGTCGTTGAGCTGGAACGCCTGGTTATCCTCGCTGAGTAAAGCCAAGGCGCGCCGGAAAAATACTTTATCAAGACTGAACAGATACTGCTTCGCTTCGGTCACGGATCGATAGCTGGAGATATCGACTTCTTCTGACAGAAGGATTCGAGCGCCGGTGTCGATTCCGGTGTCGATGAAGAACACCGTAATGCCCACCGGGTCGCCTTGCAGGATGGACCATTCCAAAACACTACGACCGCGATACGCAGGCAGGATTCCGATGTGATGATTCAGGATTCCGAGACGAAATGCAGCAATCGTCACGTCGCGATAAATCACACCGGCTTTGTGTAAGCCGACATCGAGGTTGAGTTTCTTAAGCGTGTCTACACACTTAGGATCGTGCAGAGGGCCGCGAAGGAAGATCAGTCTTCTGTTCGCGAAGAGTCGTAACGAACCTTTGAGCGTGGTGAGGACAATTCGAGCGAGGTTCGCTAAGTAACTGGTTCTTGCAGACCTGTGCGGTGAAGGGCTGAGAATGACGAAGACCTCGTGGCCAGGAATGGCTTTGTAAATCTCAAAGGCAGACGAAAACGAATGTGCAAGTATGCCGATGCGCATTTAATTAATGTGAGTCGCCAGCGCTCTTAGATAGAAGTTTAAGAAAGACATTTGCAGCGAATTATTCGGAGACCAGTCTGGCGGCAACAATTCGTAATAATAGTTGAGCGCGTCGAGATATCTGAGATCAGTCGTGAACGAAGCGTAGATGGCTAGTAAGTTTAATCTCAAAAGAACATTGTCGACATTTAATAGCTCTAATGAACGCTGTTCGAGGCGCGCTCGATCGGCAACCATCAGTCGTTCGAGAAGAAGTTCTCTTACTCGATGTTCCGAGTCGGCGACAATATTGAGTGGATGAAGATAGCGCGTGGTGAGCAGCTCAAAGCGTCGCTGCGGATCTCGGATGGAGGTTTGCAACTTATCAAAAAAGCTCGGCTCGTCAGGTGGAGCGGTTTCGGTGCATTCAACCGGTTCATCCGCGGCCAATGCGCGTATAGCACTCAATGAATCACTCCTGCTTTCGAACCACGCTACGGGTGTGGACCACTTGCGAACCGGTTGAGACGCGGTCTTACCTATCTCGTCATACCGCTGCCGAAGCGCGTTAGCGATGATTTGTTGCCGCGTGTCCAATTGGGCTTTGTTTTCTCTGTAGTTCTCTGCGTATCTCTGCGGTCTCTGCGTTGACATTGTCCTTAAACGCAGAGAACGCAGAGATACGCAGAGGACCGCAGAGAAGACTTTTGAGGCAAAGCGGTCTTAATCGTAAATTTCTGTTTCAGATTTCTGGCCAGCTCTGTGAGGGTTACGAATCGTATATCAGAGCTCGCCGCGGCCTTCTCCAGAAACCTTTCCAGATCGGAAAAGTTTTGAATGTCTTTGGTGTGGTTTTCGAGCACGACCGGAACGTCAGCCAAACCGCTTGCTCTCGCTCGTTTGCGAATAGAGTCGAGCATTTCCATCATCAGCGGATAGTCCAGTTGCGCAAGATCTGAAATCGTGTGTTTGCCACTGAGGTACGGAACGATCCCTTTCCGGTAAATTCGTTTCGTCAAGCTGCCGTCGATCTGCGCCCACTCTTCACCATAAGCCGCCACGCTGCGACCATTATCAACCACCGCTGTTGGACCAGCAATTTTGCTTTTGATCTTGGTCACAACTTTTTCGACGTGATGCTGTAGCACTTGTTTTCGAGAAGCATAGAAGCAATTCGTAGGTACACAAACGATTGGCTCTGCCTTATCCGAAACTCGACGAGCATCAGTCATCACCGGATAGTACGGTAAGAACTCTTCCTCACAACCGCTGTAGTCGAGCTTAATGTTGCGCGTGTCGTATTTGACTCCGGCGACGATACTCATATCGAATACGATGCCGAGCTCGACCAGCAACTCGAGCATATGCGAAGACGGCGCTATGCACCACGCTCCCGAGCGAAACGACACGCAACGATAGTTTGGATCAATGTCCTTGAGCAGGTTCTCGAGATGCTCTTTGCCGCGCAGCAACATCTGCCGCGCCTCTTCGCGCGAGTAGTTTAAGATGGACCAGTCAGACGTGAGTTTCCAGCGACCATCATGGTATTCGGCATCCCGCCATTGCGGGTGTACGTGCAATTGAATGTCATGGCCCTGACGAAACGTTTCTCGCACCGTGTCGTCCCACTCATCTGCGAGTGTTTTCAAATCGCTATGCTGATCCTGATGCTGCCGGAAAGTGAGTTGTTGCATTACTTCGGCGTTGAATGAGCCGCGAATGCCGAGACGGTTGTAGATACTGACCAGACGTCGCATCGGCTCAAACTGCAACCGGCGAATGTCGCCAGAGCCGTTGCCACTCAATTCCCAATCATCGACCAGGGCAAGGTGTACTGTCGTCATAGATACTGGTCCGGATTATAACGCCTCGAACCTCGTTTTGCCGTACGATAGTGATATGAAAACCGCGCTCACAATATTGATCTTGCTTGTTCTTGCAGCGCCCGGAACACAAACACGATCATTCCGGCGCGTTGTGCTACTCGAAGAGAAAGCTGAAACGTCAGCAGGTGTCAGCGCCGGCGATCTGAACGGCGATGGATTGACTGACATCGTGTTGGCGAAGGGCCGCCATTGGCCACTTCACGATCGCATTTTGCTCAACGACGGAAAAGGCGGTTTCACCCCGAGTAATCTTTCGAATGAAGCAGATCGCACCTATTCCGCGGCATTAGCCGATATCGATCTTGACGGAGATCTCGATATCGTAGTCAGTAACGATACTCCCGATCCCAAGAAGCTCTTTAAAAACGATGGCAAAGGTCACTTCATTGCCGCTGGTTCATTTGGCGAAGCTGCATGGGAAACTCGCTATGTGACGCTCGCAGATCTGGATGGCGATAGGTATCCGGACATCGTGGCTGCAAACCGCGTCGACGATCCGAGGTCTCCGGTACCGAGTTTCGTTTGTCGCAACAATCAGAAAGGTGAGTTTCCAGACTGCAGTCCACTTTCAACCGGATCCGCTACTTCGATCGTCGCCGGTGATTTCGATGGTGACGGTGCGCTCGATCTCTTCGTACCCCACCGCGATGGTGGTCAAAGCATCGTTCTCTGGAACAACGGCAAAGGCAGCTTCGACTCAAGCACGAAGGTTGGACCGGCGGCAGTATGGTCACGCATGGGCGCCGCTGGTGATTTCGATGGCGACGGACGGCTCGATCTGGCCGTGATCGAAGAGCGTCAGAAAGCGGCGTTTGTGATCCACAACTTAGGCAAACGCCAGTTCGGCGAGTTTGTAAAACTTCCCGGCGCAGCGCGAGAACCTTACGCGGTTGCCGTCGCTGATCTGAATCGCGATGGCAGACTCGACATCGTTGTCGGACACGTCGAATTACCCGGATCGGTTTACTTCAATTTAGGACCAGGACGCTTTCGCGAAACCGCATGGAACGACGGCAAGGGCGTGGTGTATGGAATGGCTTTCGCTGATATGAACGGAGACGGATGGCCTGACATCATCGCTGCACGCTCGGATGCACCGAATGGAATCTGGTTCAACACCGAGGCTCAAAAGAGATAGCTCACCACGCGAACACCATACGGGCGCGTTTGGAACCCGCGCTGGGACCACGCTCGGCAGTGAGTCGTAATCTCTGCGTAACCTCTGCGTCCTCGGCGTCTCTGCGATTCAGTTAACCGCTGAGGCGCAGAGGACGCAGAGGTTTCGCAGAGAAAAGTTAACAGAGACTTAGCTATTCACCTCCATCCAAGCCGTGATATAAACCGCCGTACCATGTCGTGCGACCACGGCATGCGTATCAGTTAGTAATCCTCAATCACCCTCCCGTCCCAGAACTACGTTTTCAACCACTGTTCGTCTCTACGTGTGACTGCTGACGAACCACTTCTGAGGAAAGGGCAAATCAAAATGAACAAATCGAAGTTCGGAATAGTTGCCAAGACGCTGATTGCATTTTCAGCAGCGCTGATAGTCCTGACGATTTCCATGACAACGGCAACGATGACGCCGCTTAGCGAAGGCTTCGAGGCCGGCGGCAAGACTGCTTATGCGGCGGGCAACGTAACGCTCGGCACAGGCTCATGGTTTATGAACGATGCACTGATCGGCAATCTCTCTACTGACAGAAAGACAGGCGCTTTTTCGGCGCGCATTCGGGAAGCCGGTCTGATTCACATGAACTTCAACAAGACTGGCGCGGGAACAGTCTCCATTCAACACGCAGTCTTCGGCACTGACGGTTCAAGCACGTGGCAGTTGTGGTCGTCAACAAACAACGGAAGCACCTGGACTCAAGTCGGTTCGACCGTGACTACGAGTTCGACGTCACTTCAGACAGCAAACTTTACCGTCAACAACGGCAACGCGATTCGCTTTGAGATCAGAAAAGTCTCCGGCGGCGCGAATCGCATCAACATCGACAACGTTCAGGTTGGTGATTTCTCATCCCCAACTCCTACTCCTACTCCTACTCCGACTCCGACACCAACCGCGAGCGAACATCTCACGATGGGAAATCCGAGCAACGCGGTTACCAACACGAACCAGCCGAATAATTACCTGATGGAGAAGCCGCAGTACTCGATGTCTTACAGTCGTGATAATGGTGGTCCAAACTGGGTGAGCTGGCACCTCGATCCTTCGTGGCTGGGAAGCACACCACGCCAGGACGACTTTCGCGCAGACACAACTTTGCCAGCCGGCTGGTATCGAGTTCAAGCAACGGATTATTCGGGCTCAGGCTTCGATCGAGGCCACATGTGCCCGTCAGCAGATCGCACGATCACCGTTGCCGCCAACTCGGCCACTTTCCTGATGACCAACATGATTCCGCAGCTTCCGGCTAACAATCAGGGCGTGTGGGCCAATCTGGAAAGCTACAGCCGAACGTTGGTTTCGCAAGGCAACGAGCTTTACATCATTTCCGGTGGCCAGGGTTTGCGGTTCTTCATCGCGAACGGTCATGTCGCAGTGCCTGCGCAAACGTGGAAAGTAATCATCGTATTGCCCATCGGCAGTAACGATGTTTCACGAGTGACGACGGCGACGAGAACAATTGCGGTAGTAGTGCCTAACTCAGGAACGATTAACAGTGATTGGCGTACTTATCGGGTGAGCGTGGATCAGGTCGAGGCGATTACGGGCTTCGATTTCTTTTCCAACGTGTCGTCTGGCATACAGGCTGTTATCGAGGGACAAGTCGATAACCAATAAGGTAATCTCTCTGCGATTCTCTGCGTATCTCCGCGTTCTCTGCGTTAAAGTATAGTTAAACGCAGAGGTCGCAGAGGATCGTAAAGAAATGAAATTACTAAATTGCCTGATCTTCACAGTGTCAGGCGACGTACAGCAAAAAAGCGAACTCTATCGACAATACGAGGAAACCCTCAAAGAGAAAACGAGACTCTCAAACCGTCCGAAGTCCAAGCCCTAACACCGGCAGATTGGCAGGGCGCAACTGTAGGGGTGGCCCTCCGTGGCCACCCGTTCAGGAGTAAATGCGCGAGTTTTAACCGACGGGCGGCCACAGAGGGCCGCCCCTACAGTTGCCCCTGCAAGGACCCGGCCCAAGCTCGACTACAAATCTTTGAGACAAAGCATCAGATCCAGTAAAACGCCGAGGGGTCTTCGTTCATCAGTTGCCGGAACAGCCACGCATACAGGGCGGCTCCGGAACCACCGTTGGTGAAGAACACCAACGCCGACTTTCTTGCCGGCTGTATCCAAGAGAAATTCTTGAAACCTGGACCATCACCCCAGTGGAACAGCGACGGCGTTTTAAACGACCGGTCAACACCCCAACCCGCCGCCCAGGCGATGTCGCGGTTCACATCAACTCGCGGTTTGAAGTCATCCGATCGCGCGACGGCTTTCAACACGTGCACGAGAAACAGCGCGTAATCTCCGATCGTCGTCTGAAGCGAGCCGGCCATATTCGGCGACAGCGCGAACGGCAGGAAAGTTTGTTTGTTCTGTTGATACGGTTGTTCGTCCTTCATTCCGGCGACAGCAACGCCGGGAACGCGCGTCACTTCCAACATTCGCGCCGCGTCGGGAGGCTTTGACTCAGCTCGTGTTTCCGTCGTAAATTTGCCAGCAGCGCAAGCCGCTGCGCCAGCAATCAGGCCCACAAACATACGTCTTTGCATATTGGCTCCCATTAGTCTGAGGATTTAGTAAATATCACCGCCGGTTAACGGATTATGTCACTTGGTTGAGTGTACGCCTCAACTATTGACGATATTCGTGAACCGGCGTAATAGAAAATTCGCGTAGTTTGAAGACACCACTTCGGAGCATGTCTATGTTACCTCCCACCTTGAAATGGTCTCTTTCGGGCGCCGTATTTGTTCTGGTCTGCTGCTCGTCACTTAGTCGCGCCGACGCGGCAGTGTTTCGCGATCGCGTCTCCTTCAATGCTGCTTCACAAAACCTGAATACCATCGATTTTGAATCAACCCCGAACGTGCCGGACGGTTTGGGTTTTTTGGAGCTTGATGGCGTCTTTTTCCACAACGCCAATGGTGTGCCCACAATCGCGATCGGCCAAAACGGCAACAAGCTTTTGCGCGGATCGACCGTGCTCGAGTTTACGCGCGTGACGATTTTTCTCCCGCCAGGTACGACTGCCGTCGGACTGGACCAGTTCAACACGCCGATGATCGTGGCAATATCGACGGGCTCCACGGGCGAGACGGTCACGATGAACGCAGGCGATAATTCAACTTTCGTCGGCTTCGTCTCCGATCAACCGATTCAGAGTCTGGTAATCAGTTTAGACTTTCCAGAGCCGACACCGGATGTGCTGCTTGACAATCTCTCCTTCGGGCAACGACGTGCCGGAAACGAACCGCCAGTGCCACAGTTATTGATAACAAATACTGGACGCGCTGCCGCACTCGATTCAGTCGTAACAACGAGTGAGACTTTCAGCATTCTCGCGACGCACCGTCTTTCCACTGATGGTCGGACAAGAATCACACTCTTTGTAGTCGGTGTCTTGCTCGGGCCTGCCGATCTTCCGTTCGTAACCGTTCAGGCGGAGGACTCGCAACAGCGTCTGTTCAATTTATCTTGTGAAGGGGCGGGCAAAGTAAAGAATTTGAGCTGGATGTCGCAGGTGAC
>DATFDT010000167.1:0-56046 GCA_035251975.1 Pyrinomonadaceae bacterium
GAGAGATCGCGCAGCTTGCGATTGGTTGCGGTTTCCCAGAGCTTGATCGTGTTGCTGCGATACGTTCCGGTGGCGAGCAGTTTGCCGTCCGGACTGAAGATCATGCGCGTCGCGCCGAAGAGATTGTTGTAGCCGGTTTGCAGGACGAGCTCGGGCTTCGCTTCGCGCGCGCGTTGATCGGTTGTGGTGCTGGTGTTTTGATTGGGGCTTTGGATTCCGAGTCCGCGTTTATCAGTCGGGGTCGGCGACGGACTTTGGGCAAACGTAACCACAGTCGCGAAGAACAGAAGAAGAACGACACTTAAACCATGCTTCTCTGTGCAACCTCTGAGTTCTCTGTGTCTCTGTGGTTTCAATCTTTCCGGCAAAAAACAGCCACGGAGACACAGAGAACTCAGAGGTTGCACAGAGAAGATCGCGTTTCGGGTAAAGCCACTCAATCCTTTATTACACATACAACCACCTTGCTAATTCTGAATGCTCCAACAACAGCAATCCAATCGCGACGAGCGCGAGCACGAACATCACGGGATGAATCTCTTTACGACGGCCAACCACCAGATAAAGGCCAACGTGCGAAATGAAGCCCCAGAGTATTCCCTGGGTGATCGAGAAGGTCAGGGGGATGAGGATTATAGTCAAAAACGCGGGCAAACCCTCCTCGATTTTCCGAAAATCAATGTGGTGGACGCTCTTGAACATCGCCGCGCCCACCAGAATCAAAACCGGAGCAGTTGCGTAGACCGGAACCATTCCCGCAAGCGGCGCGAGGAAGAAGCACGGGAGAAAGCAAAGCGCCGTGAAAACTGACGTCATACCGGTGCGCCCGCCGCTGTCGATTCCCGCAATACTCTCGATGTAAGCCGTGCCCGATGAGGTGCCGGCGAGTCCCGCTCCGAATGTCGCAAACGAATCAACGACCAAACCCTGTCGCAGATTGCGTGGGTTACCGTTTTCGTCGAGCAGATCCGCGGCATGAGCCACGCCGATAAACGTCGAAATCGAATCGAAAAGATCAGTGAAGAGGATGCCGATGATCGCAGGCAGAAGCGAGAGTTTTAGTGCGCCGAGAATGTCGAGCTTCAAGAACACGGTGTGGAAGTCCGGCGGGCTGAAGAGACTAGGCGGCGCTGTGATTTGTCCTGCTAAAAACGCGACGAGCGTCACGACGAAAATACCGGCCAGATAGGCCAGGGCACTCCGTCGAATCAAAAGCAGGACAGTCACGATCAGGCCGAGCATCGACAAGATCGCCGGAGTACCGAGAGTTCCGAGTTTTACGAACGTGACCGGGTCCGAAATGATGAAACCAGCATTCTTCAATCCGATAAACGTGATGAAGATGCCGATGCCGGTCGCGGTCGCAATTCTCAACTCGGAGGGGATTGCTTTCGCGATTGTTTCGCGGAGCGGCGTAACCGAGATCAGGAGAAACAGCACGCCGGCCCAGAAGATGATCCCGAGCGCCGTTTGCCACCAGACTTTCTGCGTCAGAATGATCGTGAACGTGAAGAAGGCGTTGATACCCATGCCCGGCGCGACGGCAAACGGAAGTTTCGCGTAGAGGCCCATCGCGAGCGTCATCACGAAACAGACGAGGACCGTGGCGGTTAACACGCCGCTGAACGCCATGCCTGTGCCGGGAGTTGAGAGGATCGTGGGGTTCACCACAACGATGTACGCCATTGTGAAGAACGTGGTGATGCCGGCGATTGCTTCGGTTCGAAGGCTCATTTAGACAGGATTACAGGATTTCCAGGATGGACAGAATAGCAAAACTTATCCTGTTAATCCTGCAAATCCTGTAATCCTGTTACAGCCCTGCCAGGAGTTCCCCAACTTCTGCCGGGCCGTTATTCCGCGACGATCGCTACCATGCTGCTCTTCTTTTTCGACTTTACGGCGGCAAGCGTCGTGTCATCGCCTGCCAACTGAGCCTGCGCGAAGACATATCGATCACCATAACGCTCAAACAGGAGCTTCGCGTTCTCACTCGTCTTGCCGATGATTCCCGTTGTCAGGACCACCGCAACGGATCGTCCATTCATGTTTCGTATTTGAAGTATTTTCCGATCGGAAGACGGGTTGAGGACGGTGATCGTGTACCTGCCGGCCGGCATCGTTGTCTTTCCGGCGCTGAACGCGAACGGAATGTTGGCGGTCACTCTTTGGGTTTGCGCGTGGGCGTTGATGGCGAGCACACCTGCGAACACGATTATGATTAAGGGGATGTTGAAGATTCTTTTCATTGTTTTTCGCCTCCACTTATTCACGCGGACGTTTGGCCCGAATCCCCTCACGAGGCAGAAACATTTGTTGTAAACTCAGCACTCATGCGTTCCTCCGAAGGCATAACGCAGCTTCTGATCGACTGGGGTAAAGGCGATCAGGCAGCGCTTGAAAAACTGATGCCGCTGGTCTACAGCGAGCTGCGACGCCTTGCGAGCAACTACCTGCGTCGCGAACGCGCCGAACACACACTTCAACCCACGGCGCTCGTCAACGAGGCCTATCTCAAACTGATCGATCAGCGAAATGCGAAATGGCAGAATCGCGCCCATTTTTTTGGAATCTCGGCGCAGTTAATGCGGCGCATACTGGTGGACCACGCGCGCCAGCATCAGGCGGTGAAGCGCGGCGGCTCCGCGCAGCAAAGAGTGTCGATCACGACGGTCGAAAAGCTCGTGAAAGAGCCTGAAATTGATTTGTTGGCGTTGAATGAAGCGCTGGACGAGCTGGCGCGGATGGATCCGCAGCAGAGCCAGATCGTTGAGCTGAAGTTTTTCGCAGGATTATCGATTGAAGAGATAGCGGAAGTGCTGGGAATCGGGCACGCGACAGTCGAGCGCGACTGGAAAATGGCGCGCGCGTGGCTGCGAAGACAATTAGGGTGAGGGATTCCACTTAATTCGTGCGCGTCTATTAAAGGAGAAGAAAATCCGCGTTTATCCGCGTAAATCCGCGGCTAAAATTGAAATGACCCCGGAACGCTGGCAACAAGTCAAAGAGATCTTCAACTCGGCGATCACGTATCGCCCCGAGGAGCGCGGCCTGTTCATTTCGCAGGCATGCTCGGGCGACGACGAGTTGCGCAGCGAAGTCGAGTCGTTGATCGCGTCACACGAACAGAGCGGCGACTTTATCGACCAGCCGGCGTTTGAAGTAGCCGCATCGTTGCTGGTAAACGAAAAAGCGGAGCTAAACCCAGGTCAAACGATCGGATCGTATGAGGTGATCTCGTTCATCAGTCGCGGCGGAATGGGCGAGGTCTATCTCGCAGAAGACAACCGGCTCGGCCGCAAAGTCGCACTCAAACTCCTGCCCGCTTCGTTCACGACCGACGAAGATCGACTACGACGCTTCGAACAGGAAGCACGCGCCGCATCCGCACTGAATCATCCGAACATCATCACGATCTACGAGATTCGCCAGGCCGCCGGCTCGCACGTCATCGCGACTGAATTCGTTGAAGGCGAAACACTGCGACATCGTTTGAGTCGATCCGCGCTCACACTTTCAGAAACGCTGAACATCGCGATCCAGGTCGCCGACGCGCTCTCGGCCGCACACAAAGCGGGAATCATTCACCGCGACATCAAACCCGAAAACATCATGCTGCGGCCTGATGGTTACGTGAAGGTGTTGGACTTCGGACTCGCGAAGCTGAGCGAACAAGCGACACCGGCAGTCGCAGCGGAAGCGCCGACGATTCAGGTGCGCACTGGTTCGGGCATCGTGATCGGAACCGCGGGCTACATGTCGCCCGAACAGGCGCGCGGACTCGGCGTCGATCATCGTTCTGACATCTTCAGTCTTGGCGCCGTGATTTACGAGATGCTGGCGCGTCGCAAACCGTTTGAAGGCGACACGCCGAGCGACACGCTCGCAGCAATCCTGAAGACCGAGCCGCCACCGCTCGCCCGAGTCGCTCACGGCGTTCCATCGGAGTTGGTGCGCATTGTTAACAAGTCGCTGCGAAAAGATCGCGAAGAGCGTTATCAAGTTGTTAAAGATCTGTGGCTCGACCTGAAGGCGCTGAGACAGGAACTCGAGTTTCAGGACAAACTCGATGGAACGGGTGTCATCCATGCGGGTGAGCCAACCGAATTACTTTCTGGACCACGACAGACAGCAGAACGCAGCGCCATCAGCAACATCAGCGAATCGATCAGCATGGAGATTAAACGACACAAGGTCGGCGCTGCGCTGGCATTGCTGGTTCTGCTGCTGATCGCCGGCGCGGGTGGATTCGGAGTTTACAAATGGCTCAATCGCGCCGCGCCCGTGGCTCATTTCGCGGACGTCAAACTCACACGACTCACAAACTCAGGCAATGCAATCGATGCCACACTCTCGCCCGACGGCAAGTATATGGTCTACGTATTGAGTGATCGCAGCCGGCAAAGTCTTTACATCCGCCAGGTAAGTACCGCGAACGACAAAGAGATCGTGCCGCCCGCGCCGGTCGGATATTTTGGCATCACTTTCTCGCCTGATGGCACTGAGCTTTACTACGCAACCAAATCAAATCTGAGTGAAGGCACGCTCTATCGCATTCCCGTGCTCGGGGGCATTCCCGTCAAGGTCCTCGAGAGAATCGATGCACCAGTAAGTTTTTCCCCTGACGGCAAACAGTTTGCTCTGATACGCGGCAATTACCCGTATCAAGGCGAGAGTGCGATCGTGATCGCGAATGTCGGCGGCGGCGGCGAGCGCAATCTCGTCGTCAAAAAAATGCCGGAACGCTTCTACCCCATATTCTTTACTGGTCCATCATGGTCGCCCGACGGAAAGATCATTGCCGCGTCGGTTTTGACTATCGGAGGACGCACGAAGGTCACGGGTTTCTCGGTTGCTGATGGAAGCGAAAAGGATTTGACGCCAGACTCGTGGACGTTCGCTTCGCGTGTGGAATGGATGCCTGATATGTCTGGACTGCTGGTCGTGGCCGGTGACAGCCCCGGCAATGCGATGCTCTGGTTCATCAATTATCCGGGCGGCAGCACGCGCCGCATCACTAACGATCTCAATTCGTATCGAACGATCGCTCTCACGCAGGACGGCAACAAGCTGGCTACGGTCCAGTCGCAAGGCCTCGTGAATCTCTGGGTCGTGCCCGATGGCGACGCGAAGAAGGCCGTCAGGTTGCCAACGGGAAATGTCAGCAATTTCTTTACCTCTACCGGAAGCAATGTCGCGTGGGCGCCTGATGGGCGAATCGTTTACGTCTCGAATGAAGGCGGAAACGCGGATGTTTGGATTGCCGATATGGACGGAAGTAATCGCAAACAGTTGACTGCGGGAATTAAGACCGACGTTTCGCCAGTGGTGACTGCGGATGGGCGCTACGTGGTGTTTGTTTCGTGGGAAGACAATAAGAGAAACGTGTGGCGCATGAATATCGACGGGAGTAATCCGGTGAGGTTGACATCAGGCTCATTTCCGAGTCTTTCGCCGGACAGTCGTTGGGTGATTTATTCTGCGATTGACGGACCTAAGCCGACGCTGTGGAAGGTGTCGATTGACGGTGGTACCCCTGTGCGAATTACCGATCACACGTCGGGAACGTCGGCGGTTTCTCCCGACGGTCGCTGGATCGCGTTTTCATATCCTGAATCACTGGATCCGTTTGCACCACCGAACCGCATTGCTGTCATTCCATTCGATGGAGGGCCGATTGAGAAAGTTTTCGAAGTGCCGGCTATTGGGACAGTGCTTTCGGTAGCTCAGTGGTCCCATGACGGTAAGTCGATTCTTTATTCAGTGACGTCGAGTAATGTGACGAACATCTGGAGCCAGCCGATTGATGGTGGCCCGGCGAAACAGGTGACGGATTTCAAAGATTTGCTGATGACCGGGTTTGCGTGGTCGCAGGATGGGAAGCAGTTGGCTTGCACTCGCGGCTCGCTGCTTCGCGATGCCATCCTCGTGACCGACATGAAGTAGGGGGACGAATGGATCTGCGTGTGTTGCTAACGACTTTTGGGATCATCTTTCTGGCCGAGATGGGTGATAAGACTCAACTGGCGGCGATGACGATGGCGGCTGATTCGAAGAAGCCGTGGGCTGTGTTTATCGGAGCTAGTCTCGCGCTTGCGGCGGTGTCGGCGTTGGGTGTTTTGGTTGGGAGTGTCATTGGTAATTATGTGCCGATTGAGTGGGTGAAAAGGGTCGCGGCGGTGGCATTTATCGTGATAGGCGTGTTAATGCTTCTCGGTAAATTTTAGCCCATGCCACAGACTCCCCACATCGAACGCCACTTCACGTCGAGTGAAGTCGTTCGCGATATCGTTATCGGAATGGCTGATGGTTTGACGGTTCCGTTCGCACTCGCTGCCGGATTGACAGGCGCTATCGATCAGACGGGAATCATCGTCACAGCAGGACTCGCCGAGATCGCCGCCGGCTCAATCGCGATGGGCCTCGGCGGCTATATGGCCGCAAAGAGCGACGCCGAACACTACGCGAAAGAGCGCGAGCGTGAGAAACGCGAAGTCGTTGAGATTCCGCACGAGGAAATGCGCGAAGTTGCGGAAGTCTTTCAAGCTTACGGCCTCAGTGAAGAGGAAACGTGGCCCATCGTGCAGGCATTGAGACGCCAGCCGCGCAACTGGGTCGACTTCATGATGCGCTTCGAGCTGGGCCTCGAGAAACCCGAACCTGGTCGCGCTATGACCAGTGCGCTGACAATCGCGGGCGCGTACATCGCCGGTGGCCTCGTCCCACTTGCGCCCTACTTCTTTGCCCACACGACGTCCACGGCTTTGCTGTATTCAGTCGCGTTCACACTCGTCGCGCTGCTGGTTTTTGGGTTTGTGAAAGGCCGGTTTACGGGAACGCGACCCGTCCGTAGCTCCCTCCAGACGGCTCTAATCGGAAGCCTCGCCGCGGGCGCCGCCTTCGCGATTGCCCGTCTAATTGGCGGGTAAATCCGGTTAACAGTATAATCTCAGGCTCATTACCAACCGGGAGGAAACCAAATGGCTACTCAACTACAACGTTCGGACTCGATTGACAAGATTGTCGAGCTGCTTGGCCCTAACGCCGACGAGCTTCTCAAACACACGTCGCAAACAATCTCGAAGGACGACCTGAATCTTCCCGGTCCCGACTTTATCGACCGTGTTTGGAGCATTTCCGATCGCTCGCCGGCTGTGCTGCGCTCGCTGCAATCGCTCTTCGATAACGGCAGGCTCGCGGGCACAGGGTATGTTTCGATCCTTCCGGTCGACCAGGGCATCGAGCACTCTGCCGGTGCTTCGTTTGCGCCAAATCCGCAGTATTTCGACCCGGAAAACATCGTAAAGCTCGCGATCGAGGGCGGCTGCAACGCCGTTGCGTCGACGTTCGGCGTGCTCGGCACGGTCGCGCGAAAGTACGCACACAAGATTCCGTTTATCGTAAAGATCAATCACAACGAACTGCTGACGCTCCCGAATAAGTTTGACCAGGTGTTGTTTGGAACGGTTCGCGAAGCACACAACCTTGGCGCAGTCGCTGTTGGCGCGACCATCTATTTTGGTTCTGACGAGTCGACGCGGCAGATCACTGAGATTAGCGAGGCGTTCGCACAGGCGCATGAACTCGGCATGGCCTGTATTCTGTGGTGTTATCTGCGCAATTCGAAGTTCAAAACCCCGGAAGGCGATATGCACGCATCGGCGGATTTGACGAGCCAGGCGAATCATCTCGGCGTTACGATCCAGGCCGATATCATCAAGCAGAAACTTCCCGAGCGTAATGGTGGTTACAAGGCCGTCGAACAGGCGCTGGGCGGTTCGTACGGCAAGACCAGCAAGCTTGTTTACGAGACGCTCACGACTGACAATCCGATCGATCTCGTGCGTTATCAGGTCGCGAATTGCTACATGGGTCGTTGTGGGTTGATTAACTCCGGCGGCGAATCGAAGGGCGCGAGCGACATGGCTGAGGCCGTTCGCACCGCGGTAATCAACAAGCGGGGCGGCGGCATGGGCCTGATTTCCGGACGAAAGGCGTTTCAGCGCCCGATGAGCGAAGGCGTGCAACTGCTGAACGCCATCCAGGACGTTTACCTCGCCGATGAGATCACGGTAGCTTAGTCAGTTCACAAAAGGCACAAAAAGGAACACAAAAGGCACAGACCATTCGTTCAGAGTTCAAGCTCAGCTTACTGGGATTTAGCAGGCTGGAACTCTGAACCTCTTTTTTGTGTTTTTGTGCCTTTTTGTGGCTAAATCCGTTTTTGAGGCGCGGCCCGTATATTTCACGCTTGCAACCGGAAGACGACGTTAAATTGCTGAAAGCGATTGCCGCGAGGGATGAGGCGGCCCTCGCACAACTCTACGATCGCTATCGCGTCATCCTCTTCGGGCTGCTGATGCGTATATTAAACAACCGCGAGGAAGCGGAAGACGTCCTCCAGGAAGTTTTTCTCCAGGTTTGGCGCAAGGCGGAGGACTTCGACGAGAATCGCGGTCGCCCGTTTACGTGGCTGGTAACCCTGGGACGCAGTCGTGGCATCGATCGACTGCGCACACTCGCCGCACGCGATCGTGTCGCCGAGGCGGGCGCGAGAGAAGCAGTCGAAGAGATCTCAGACGCAGCCACCGACGCGTTCAAGTCAGAACAGCGCGGCCTCGTCAGTAAAGCGCTCGCCCAACTCCCCGACGAGCAAAAGCGGCCACTCATGCTCGCCTATTTCGACGGCCTGACCCAATCTGAAATCGCGACGCGTTTGGGCGCGCCGCTGGGAACCGTGAAGACGCGCATGCGCACGGGTCTGATGAACCTGCGCGAGCAACTGGCCGGCAAAGGAGAGAGTTTCGGGTTTTAGCACGATGGTCCACGACGACTACAAAGAGATGATTCCGGCGCGCGCGCTTTCGGCGCTCGACGCGGCAGAGGAGCAAGCATTGAATGAGCATCTCGAAAACTGCGCTGAGTGTCGCAAGGACCTTGAAGACTGGCAAGCGACCGCTGCCACACTGTCACTCACGCCTGATCCTGCTGAGCCGTCGCCGCAAGTTCGTGAACGTATCCTGAGTGAAGCGAGAAAAGACCTATCGTCAAAAGTAATTCCGATTAGAACCGCCACGAAGCGAAATATCTGGAGTTCGTTCGGATCGCTCGGCGCGATCGCGGCCGTTGTGCTCTTTGCGGCGCTGAGTATCGGATTAGCAGTTTTATGGCGCCAGAATCAGAAACTCCAGCGTTCGAAAGAGTTTGTCGAACTCGTAAATACGCCGGGCGCAAGAGTGAGTGAATTGAGTGGGGTCGATCCCGGGCAACGTGCAACTGCCAAACTAGCCTATGATCGAAACGGCCGCGCGATATTGATGGCCAGCAAACTTCCGAACGTGCCGCAGGGCAAGGCTTACCAGTTGTGGTTCATCGTTGGGAACAAACCGCCAGTACCTGGGAAGACGTTTGTGCCGGACAGCGCGGGTAATGCCGTGTTGAAGGAGGAGATGCCGAGAGAGGCGATAGACGCGAACGTCTTTGCGATTACGGTGGAGCCTGAGCGCGGATCGAATGCCCCCACGAGCCCAATTTACCTGCGCTCATTTTAGCTGCTAAACTCACGCATCATGAGCAAGGGGAATCAACCACCACCAGTCGACAACTCTGTCTCGGACTCAACCGGGCAGTACGATCTCCGTTTTGTTTTGTGGCGGCAGTTCTGCGCGCAGTATCAAATTCCCGTCGACACTTTGCCGAGCCAGTTGGATGATGAACAGAAGGAACTGTGGGAAGAGATGAAATCGAAAAGATTGAAGACTTAACCGCAGCTAAATAAAACGATGCATTAGAAACGGATTAGTTAGTCTCTCCTCACCGATCGTCGTCACGGGTCCATGTCCTGAATAAACCTTCACGTCATCATCGAGCGTCATCAGTTTATTTTTGATCGAGCTGAGCAGTTGTTCGGTCGATCCGCCGGGCAGATCCGTGCGTCCAATCGATCCGGCAAACAGCACATCACCAACAAACACCGTGGCTTCATTTCGCTCGTAAAGCACAACGTGACCGGGTGTGTGTCCCGGACAATGAAGAATTTCGAATTCGAGCTTTCCAACAAAGTATTTCTCACCATCAACCCAATGGTGATCGACTGCCGGCGGTTGCTCGAAAGTAAACCCGAGCGCCGCCCACTGCGAACGTGGAATCCCGATCCACGCTGGTTGTTCCGGCAGCGCCTGGTACATGAACTCGTCACCTTCGTGCAGGCTAATTTTCGCGTTTGGTTGCAGTTTTTTTAGTGCCGCAACGCCACCAACGTGATCGAGGTGCGCGTGAGTCAATGCGATCGCCTTTAGCTGAAGCCCGCGACGCTCGAGCGTTTCGACGATCCGTTCCGCTTCATCGCCAGGATCGATGCAGATCGCCTGTTTTGTTTCTTCACAACCGATGATGCGTGTGTGCTGTTGAAAAGGGGTGACGGTGATTTCTTCGATGATCATTGGCTTTGTATAATACTGCACAGAATGCCTGTAAGCACTCAATCATCACCGCTCGCCGCTGTCCTCGATTCGATGACCACGGAAGGTGCGCCCGAGTTAACCGAGCATCTCGACGCGGGCGCGCTGAAGTGTTATGCATGTGGTCATCGCTGCCTGATTAAGCCCGGAAAACGGGGCATTTGCAAAGTTCGCTTCAACGAAGGTGGGCATCTTCGCGTGCCGGCAAACTACGTCGCCGCGCTCGCGTGCGATCCAACGGAGAAAAAGCCGTTCTTCCATGTTTTACCTGGTTCAGACACGTTGACGTTCGGAATGCTCGGCTGCGATCTGCATTGTGCTTATTGCCAGAACTGGCTGACATCGCAGGCGCTGCGTGACGATTCGGCGGGGACGAAGCCAACGATCGTTTCAGCGGAGCGACTCGTGTCGATGGCGAAAGCTTATGGCGCTGCGATGGTTGGTAGCAGTTATAACGAGCCGTTGATTACGGCTGAGTGGGCGGTTGATGTTTTCAAGCGTGCGCGACCGGAAGGTTTTCGCACGGCTTTTATCTCAAACGGAAATGCGACACCGCAGGTGCTCGATTACCTGCGTCCGTGGACTGACTGTTACAAGATCGATTTGAAGTCGATGAATGATAAGAACTACCGGCAACTGGGAGGCGTCGTCGACAATATTCTCGATACGGTGAAGATGGTCCACGAGCGAGGTTTCTGGGAAGAGATCGTCACGCTTGTCATTCCGGGGTTCAATGATTCAGAAGATGAGCTTCGTCGTGCGGCGGAGTTCATTGCGGAGGTGTCGCCCGACATTCCGTGGCACGTGACGGCATTCCACCAGGACTACCACATGACTGAAAACTCAAACACGACAGCGGCGCAGTTGATCCGCGCATGTGAGATCGGTCGTGAGGCGGGTCTCAATTACATCTACGCCGGAAATCTTCCGGGCCGGGTTGGTCGTTGGGAGAATACTTACTGTCCGTCGTGTGATGAATTGCTGGTAGAGCGTTTCGGTTACCTGATAAGGCAAGTCAACATAACTAACAAAGGCCGCTGTCCCACCTGCTCAACAACCATTCCAGGAATTTGGAAATAAACCACCGGGTGGCCACGGAGGGCCACCCCTACAGTTGTTGCTCATCTGGCGACATCAATTAAGTTGCGTGATGGGCTACAACTGTAGGGGCGGCCCTCCGTGGCCGCCCGTTGTTTACGGTTGCGGAAGGATCTTCGTGGCCTGCGATGCTACGACCTGCCACTTGCCATCGCGTTTCGCGTACACATCAAGAAATCGATACTCACCACTGATATCGATCGGTTTCCTTTGACCCGGTACGACGTTCTTTCCGTTCTTAATAACGCCGCGTCCGGTGATGAATGCTGAATCAGCATCGATCACCGTCACTTTCGGCTCGAGTATCTCGTACGACTCGGCCGTAATCGATCCGGATTCGATCGTCTTCACTTCGTCAGCTTTAGTCGCTGTCGAGCCGTCGGGATAAACGATCACGGCGTTATCCGACACGATGCGTTTGACCGCCTCGGAATTGTGTGTCTTGTTCGAGTCGGCCCACTCGCGTTCGAGTTTGATTATCTCCGCTTCAATCGCCGCGGCATCATACGTCTCCTTCGCGGGACTCGCAGTTGCGATTGCATTATTGCGATTGGTATCGAGTGCGGGTTGGCATCCATTCATCACCGCGAGAACGGCGACGATCAACAACACGGGGGTTATTCTGTTCATAAATTTATTACTACGATAAACAACCGTTTTGAGTCAACTTTTCGAGGCCTCCGAGACATTGACAGCGCCCAATTCTTCGGATTATTGTTCGGCACATACAAGTGCGTTTCCTACCTGTTTGTTAGTGAACACGTTAACTGTGGAAAGGAGTAACCATGACTCGCCGTTTGAGATCCTCCAATTTTTGGTTACTAGGCCGCGCTTTGCTTGTGGTAATCGGTTTTTCCATTGCCGGAGTCTCCCAAGCACAAACCACTCAAAAACGAGCGGCTTTAGCGCCGGAAGAAGAACCGGTCTTTCACGAGTATCGTGGAGTGAAGATCGGTTGGGTTGCGGATGAGGTCCGTAAGAAACTCGGCAGTCCGGCCAATAAGGGTGATGAGCAGGATTTCTACGTCTTCAATGAAAAAGAGACTGCTCAAGTCCTTTATGACAAGGGCCAGGTGACGGCCATCTCCGTTGATTTCATGAACGGCGCCAAGGAGATCATCACTCCGCAGCAGGTTTTTGGCGCTGATGTCGAAGCGAAGCCCGATGGCTCGAAGTATAAACTCGTGCGCTATCCGAAAGCCGGTTACTGGGTTTCCTATAGTCGAACAGCGGGCGACACTCCGATCATAACGGTGACGATCCAGAGACTTCCGTCGCAGTGATCCGGGCAGAGAACATCAAGCAAAAGGCTCGTTTCGAGGGATTCAACAAGGTTGGAATTGTTGGCGCCGAGTTGCTTGAAGACGAAGGGCGCCGCTTAAAAGAGTGGCTTGCGCGAGGCCATCATGGCGAGATGGGCTGGATGGCGCGCGATGTCCACAAACGCATCGATCCGCGCGAAATCTTTCCCCAAGCGCGTTCAGTCGTAGTTGTTGCGCTCAACTACTTTACGCCTCACCAGCATCAGCAAAGTCCCGCAACCGGGAAAGTCTCACGTTATGCGTGGGGCGACGATTATCACGACGTTGTAAAAGAGAAGCTTGTTTCGTTGCTCGAGTGGATCAAGGAGCAGGAGCCGAGTGTTGAAGGAAAAGTGTGTGTCGACATTCAGCCGGTGATGGACAAAGCGTGGGCCCTGCGCGCCGGGCTGGGTTGGCTGGGCAAGCATTCGAATGTGATCACGCAGGAACATGGTTCGTGGGTTTTTATCGGTGAGTTACTGCTCAATCTCGATCTCGAGTACGACCGCGAGCGTGTTGAGGACCATTGTGGAACGTGTACGCTTTGCATTGATGCGTGTCCGACGGTGGCGATTACTGAGCCTTATGTTGTTGATTCAAACAAGTGCATTTCGTATGCGACGATTGAGCTGCGCGCGCCGGAATTGCCGGTGGGGATGGATTTGGCTGGATGGCTTTACGGTTGTGATGTCTGCCAGGATGTTTGCCCGTGGAACCGGTTTGAGCAGCCGACGAGTGAAACGCGATTTGAGCCGCGCGAGGGAAATGTTGATGTTGAATTGGAAGAGGTTCTCGAGTTCACGCCTGAAAGTTATGCGGCGCGGTATCGTGGCAGTGCGATGAAGCGCGCAAAATTAGCTGGCCTGCAACGCAATGCGCGCTCTTTGACAGGATTACAGGATTTGCAAGAGATACATGATTAACCCTTCCTTCGCCGGCGAAATCAAGCAAAGCTTCGCCAAGCAAACGATCATGAGCCTCATCGGCGCCGAACTAACCCGCATCGAACCGGGCGTGATCGAAATCACTCTTCCGTATCGCGCTGATCTGGCCCAGCAACACGGATACCTGCACGCTGGAATCGTCACGACGATTGCCGACTCGGCGTGCGGCTACGCAGCGTACAGCTTGATGCCGCCGAATTCTGAGGTCCTCAGTGTTGAGTTCAAAGTGAATCTACTGCGACCAGCAAAAGGCGAAACGTTTTCAGCCGTGGCGGAAGTTGTTAAAGCCGGCAAGACGTTGACTGTCGTTCGCGCGGACGTGTTTGGGATCGAGCAAGAGCGGCGTGAGTTGGTGGCGACGATGCTCGGCACGATGATCTGTTTGAGCAAATGAGATGTGTTTGATCCATGCCATCGGCGGCGCATTCACGAAACAACCTGAAGATCTGAATTCCAGTCTCAGCGTGAAAGCGTCCGATCTTATCAAGCGCGCTTTCGACGATATCGATTCTTCAAAGCTGGTCGATCATCACGTACACATTGCGGGTCTTGGTGTTGGCGGCACAAATGCGTTTGTAAATCCGAAGATGCGGACGTGGCGACACCCGTTTCACCGTTTGAAGTTGAAAGTTTATATGAGCTCGGCGGGAGTAGCGGATGAAGAGAAGGCTGATTCGCAGGCCGTGGCGCGATTGACGAGATTAGTTGCGAGTATCAAGGACCACGGCAAGCACCGGTTGTTGGGGTTCGACAAGCATTATCGCCGCGATGGAACGGTCAATCTTGAAAAGACCGAGTTTTACGTTCCCAACGAATACGTGTTTAAGCTGGCTCAGCAGCATCCTGAGTTGTTCGTGCCGAATATTTCTGTCAATCCTTACCGGCCCGACGCGATTGCCGAGCTCGAGAAGTGGGCGCAACGTGGTGCGCGCGTTGTGAAATGGTTGCCGAATGCGATGGGAATCGATCCTTCCGATCCGAAGTGCGACCCGTTTTACGAGAAGATGAAGGATCTCCATCTGATACTGCTGAGTCATGGCGGCGAAGAGAAAGCGGTCGAGGCGGAAGAGGATCAGAAACTCGGAAACCCGTTGTTGTTGCGACGCGCTTTGGATCATGGTGTGAAAGTGATCGTGGCGCATTGTGCGGGTCTCGGCACGAACGAAGATCTCGACAGCAAGGATCGCAGGGTTGTGGACAATTTCGATCTGTTCCTGCGGTTAATGGATGAGAAGCGTTATGAAGGGCTCGTGTTTGGCGAGCTCTCAGCGATGACGCAGTTCAATCGTTCCGGAAAGCTGCGCACGATGCTCGCGCGTGAAGATCTGCACGAAAGAATCGTGAACGGCAGTGATTATCCGTTACCCGCGGTGAATCTCCTGATCCGTACACGCCCACTCGTCAAGCAGGGTTACATCAAGGCTGACGAGGCCGATTCGCTGAAGGAGATTTACGACTACAACCCGCTGCTTTTTGATTTCGTCTTGAAACGAACGCTAAAACTGCCGGGAACTCCAAAGCGTTTCCCCGCATCAGTTTTCATGACCAACCCGGCTCTATCCGTGTGAAAATCTGCGGCCAAAGGGGTATCATTGGCCACGATGTCTTTGCGCGATTCATACAACCGCCCGATTCGCGACCTTCGCGTGTCGCTTACGGACCGGTGTAACTTTCGTTGTTTCTACTGCCTGCCGCATGGCGAGCCGCCCATCGCGCCCAAAGAGCAGATGCTCTCGTACGAAGAGATCGACTACGTTTGCGAGATATTTGTCAGCCTCGGTATCGAGAAGCTGCGACTAACGGGCGGCGAGCCGATGTTGCGCCGCGATATCGAAACCATTATTCAGAAGCTCTCGCGGCTGAAGTCTTCCGGTCTCCAGGATCTCGCGCTCACAACGAATGGCTACTACCTGCCGGACCGCGCGCAGAGTCTGAAAGATGCCGGACTCGATCGCGTGACGATCAGTCTCGACAGTTTGAAGCGCGACGTTTTCAAACGCATGACGGGCGTCGATGTTTTAGACAGAGTGCTGAATGGCATAGCCGCCGCGAAAGCTGCTGGGTTGGAGCCGATAAAAATCAACGCCGTGATTGTGCGTGGGCACAACGAAGACGAGGTTTCCGACTTTGCCGCGTTCGCGCGCGAGTACGACGTGAAGATGCGCTACATCGAGTTTATGCCGCTGGATTCAGGGCACGAATGGGCGCGCAAAGATGTTGTTTCCGGAAAAGAGATTCGCGAGCGGATCAGTGAGCGTTTTCCGCTTGTCCGTGTGGATGTTGCGCGTGGTTCTGATACGTCCGCGCGGTATCGCTTCGCTGATGGAGCGCCGGGTGAGATAGGAATCATCGCGCCGGTGACGGAGCCGTTTTGCGGGGCTTGTTCGCGGATACGTTTGACGGCTGACGGTCAGATTCGCACGTGTTTGTTTTCCACAGTCGAGCATTCGCTGCGTGATGTGGTGCGCAGCGGCGCCTCACGCAAGGAGATCAGCGAGTACATTCACTCAGTAATCATGAAGAAGGAACCCCGCCACTTTATCAACGACCCCGGTTTCGTCGCCCCCTCACGGACCATGAGCTTTATCGGTGGTTGACAGGGCTCTCAGTAGGGGATAGTATGCCCACCAGGAATTACAACACTCACAAAACACCTATGAGCACCAAAGTCGAAGCCACAATCGAAGATCTCTATAAAGTCGAGGGCAAGGCTGAGCTCGTCAACGGAGAAATAATCCTCATGTCTCCAACAGGCATTCTCCCGGGTTATGCGGGAGACGCGATATTAGTCTCACTATTTCAATATAGTAAGCGCCATAAGGTCGGAATCGCGGTTGGCGATAACAAAGCC
Source organism: Pyrinomonadaceae bacterium (assembly GCA_035251975.1). Classification (GTDB taxonomy): domain Bacteria; phylum Acidobacteriota; class Blastocatellia; order Pyrinomonadales; family Pyrinomonadaceae; genus PSRF01. Next base: position 16,655 of record DATFDT010000167.1, read on the forward strand.
TTTGTGGTCAATCTTCCGCACCGCAAATCATTTAGTCCTGACGTTGCGTTCTACATTGGCCCGGCCACCATGAAGTTTGCTGATGGTGCGCCTGTGTTTGCCGTCGAAGTTCGTAGTAAGGGCGATTACGGACCCAGGGCAGAGCGGCAGATGGCGCAGAAACGCGCTGATTACTTTGCTACGGGAACTCAAGTCGTTTGGGATGTGGATTTGTTGAGCGACGATGTGGTTCGTGTTTACCGTGCGAGTGATCCGGAAAGCGCTACGATTTACCGGTGTGGTGAAGTCGCCGAAGCCGAGCCAGCAGTACCGGGTTGGACGATGGCCGTCGATGATCTGTTTCCAGAACAGTCCTAAACCTTCACAAACTCATCAATTTCTTTCACCGCTCGCAGCCCTGTAGACAAAGCCCCCTGCATCCACGAAGGCCACTGCGACATGTGTTCGCCAGCAAAATGAATTCGTCCCTCGCGTGCGAGTGCTACCGCAAGGTTATTGAACCCGACAAACGCCCATGCACCGCGTGACCATTCATCCTCGGTCCAACACTTAGTCGCGCCACGCTCAAAGTTCTCGCGCAGTCCGCCAAACATCTCATCCAACTGCTTCAACGTCGTGGACACCCGCTCGTTCTCTTTAAGCCTCGTGATTCTCTCTGCTTCGCCCGGTCTCGCGTAAGTCATCAAAATTCCGCGTGGTCCAGGTTGGCTCCACGATGGTTGCCAGATCTCGATCGCGCCGCTCGTAAACGCGAAGCCGTTTAGTCCTTTGCCTTCCCAAACACGATTGCGAGTTTGCAGGTAAACACGCGCGACAGCGTCGTAGCGAGTTTTCTTAATCACATCTCGCTTCTGCGACGACAGCCCCGGCAATTCCACGTCACGCAAGAGTGAAAATGGAATCGTGCAGAGCACATTATCAGCCGTCATCGTTTCCCGGCGTCCAGCATTCAAGAAGACAACGCGCGCCTGTTTCTCATCCTGCTCGATCCTCACAACCGGCGAACCGTAGTGGATCTTGTTCCCAAGCCGCTCTGCGAATGCTTTCGGAAGCAGATCGGTGCCACCTTTGATCTTCTGCCAGCGTCCCGGGTTTCCACCGAGGTCGTACCCAAAATGCCCCTCCATCGCGTCAGTGAAACCATCGATCGGAACTTCTTCACGACTGCCACGATCAAACCGAAGCGCATTCAAACGGCTCGGATAAAAGGGCTCGAGGGGAAGCGCAAACTCCTTCACATACTTGTGCGTGAGATCGTGATCGTCGGGAATCCGCGCGGCACCCGCTTCAGCAAACAGCCCATCAGAGAACGGCTCGTGCAACGTGTGCACCCGCCCGCCGGGACGCGTTCGCGCTTCGAGAAGGGTCACGTCATACCCGAGCTTAGTAAGCTCATAAGCAGCAACAAGCCCGGCCATTCCGGCGCCCAAAACGAGCACCTTCCTGACCGGGCCACTCAGTACGATTGCTCTAACTGCGCCTTGATTCAGACTCGCAGCCGCAACTGCAAGTGCGCTTCGCCTTAAGAATTGACGGCGAGTTATTGCCAAAAATTATCGTCCTCTGCCTGGTGAACTGTTCGCGCCCGAATCTGTACGCGTCGGACGTGGCGCCGGTTGCGAATTTTCATCAGGCGGCTTCGGCGGCATCTCGCTCTTCGAGAAACGTGGCAACAAATCATCGCGCATTGCCAACTGGTAAACGGCCCACGCCACGACCATTGCATCCTTTTTCACGTCGTCTTCGAGAATTCGTTCATAAGTATCGAGATTCGTATGCCACGTGTGCGTGCCGTACTCAATCGGATCCTGGCCCATGCCGATCCCGGGCAGACCAGCCTGATTGAACGACGTGTTATCGGAGCCGCCGAGTCGTCTGCTGCGCGTCACGGCTGCACCAACAACGCCATCGTCCTTGAACGGCGCGAGAACCTCGCGCAGGATATCTGCCGCCGCGGGTGGTCCAAACACGCCAGCGCCCCGCACACGCCCGGTACCCGAGTCGATATTGAAATAACCGCCAAACTTCTCGTAACCAGCTTTGGGCTCTTCAAACGAGCCAAAGTGTTCTTTCACGTATGCCTGCGAACCGAGCAGTCCCTGTTCTTCGCCGCTCCACAATGCGACGCGAATCGTGCGGCGCGGCTGCACACCGAGTGTCTTCAGAATGCGTGCCGCTTCCATCATGATCGAGCAACCGATCGCGTTGTCAGTTGCGCCTGTCGCTGCATGCCACGAGTCGAGGTGACCACCAAGCATGATCACTTCGTCAGCTTTGTCCGTGCCCCTGATCTCGGCGATCGTGTTGTAAGACGTGGCGCCTTCCGGAAAGACTCGGTTGACGATATTAAACTCGAGCACGACGTCGGTGCCGTCAGCCATAATACGGCTGATACGTCCGAAGTCTTCATTGCTCATGACGACTGTCGGGACCACTTTGTTAAGGTCAAACGTCCTGTTATTGAACGCGCGGATCTGCCGGAATTCACGACCCGCATCGTTAACGCGAACTAAAGCCCCGTTCGCTTTAAGAAACGTATCGAGCTGCTCGTCGACCTGCCGAGTCGTCAACGGTTTCGGCGCATTGGGTGCGGGCGTCGGAGTTGGCGACGGTGTTGGAAAATTGAACGGCCGGGCGTTTGGTCCATAACGTTGCTGCGCCTGTTCGTCACTCTGGCGCTTCGCCGGAGGATTTAAATTGACTGGTATCGTGGCCGGCTTGCCGACGAGGACGATCTTTCCGCGCACCTTCGCTTTGAAATTGTTCAGGACCATCGTGAGCTGTTCCTGCGATGGTCTTTCGGGCAGTAACAAGTGGTAAGCCGAAGCCTGCACTGTTCCTTTCGTGCTCGGAGTCCACGCAAGCACTTCGCAAACGAGTGGATCCTTCACCGGCGAGACGATGTGCGCAGTCAAACGCTCATTCAACCAACCGGGATGTTTGAAGTCCCACGGCTCGAGGTGCGCATTCTCGAGTCCCCATGCGGTCATCTGTTTGACGGCCCAATCGGCTGCGGCTTTGTGATTGGGCGAGCCAGTCAGTCGTGGACCATAAAGATCTGTAAACATGTGCATGGTCTTCATGATCTGCGAACGTTCCATCGCTTCTTTGCGAATGCGGTTCAGCATATCGCCGCTACCATTTTGAGCGACGACCGGAAGCGAGAGCAGCGAAATGATCAGTACAAGGGCGATTACGCGTCGATTCAACATGTTGTGTCTCCGGGAGATCGGGTGGGTTGGATTACCAGCGCCCAAGATTATAGACTACATCCATACTGATCGGAGAATGTCGTCTATGAGCACAGGAATCAAACTAACTGAAACCGATACTACTGAAACCACTTCATTGCCAAATTCGCGACGTATTTACGTCGACCGCGAGCAGGCTGGCGTGCGAGTTCCGTTTCGCGAAATCGCGCAGAGCCAGACGCGCAATTTCGACGGCACGATGGAGGCGAATCCGCCGGTCCGCGTCTACGACACGAGCGGGCCGTGGGGCGATCCCGAGCTTCAGTGCAATGTCCGCGAAGGTTTGCCGCAACTGAGACGCGAGTGGATCGTTGGTCGTGGCGATGTTGAAGACTACGCGGGTCGTGAGACGCAGCCGATCGACGATGGTTATCTTACGTTCGACGCTGTGAAACGTGCGCGCGTCAAGGACGTCGGTCGGCTTGAAGACTTTCCGTTGATGCGTCGCGGAGTGTTGCGTGCGAAGCCGGGTATGTGTGTGACGCAGCTTCACTACGCGCGTCGTGGCATCATCACTCCGGAGATGGAGTTTATTGCGATTCGCGAGAATCTCGGACGCGAAGCCGCACTGGAGACGGGTGACGCGCCGCGTGATTCGTTGCTCCATCAGCACCAAGGCCAGTCGTTTGGTGCAGCGATCCCGCAGTTTGTCACGCCTGAGTTTGTGCGCTCGGAAGTCGCACGTGGGCGCGCGATCATTCCGGCGAACATCAACCATCCTGAATCCGAGCCGATGATCATTGGTCGCAATTTCCTCGTGAAGATCAATGCAAACATCGGAAACTCCGCAGTCGCTTCGTCGATCGAAGAGGAAGTCGACAAGATGCGCTGGTCCATTCGTTGCGGATCGGACACTGTGATGGATCTCTCGACGGGCAAAAACATTCATGCGACGCGCGAGTGGATCATTCGCAACTCACCCGTGCCAATCGGAACCGTGCCGATCTACCAGGCACTCGAGAAAGTTAGTGGCAAAGCTGAAGAGCTAACGTGGGAGATCTTTCGCGACACGCTGATTGAACAAGCAGAGCAGGGCGTTGATTACTTCACGATTCACGCCGGTGTGCGTCTCGCTTACATCCCGCTAACTGCTCGACGCACGACCGGAATTGTGAGTCGTGGCGGCTCGATCATGGCAAAGTGGTGCCTGGCCCATCACGAAGAGAGTTTTCTTTACACGCGCTTTAAAGAGATTTGCGAAATCATGGCCGCTTACGATGTTTCGTTTTCTCTCGGTGATGGACTGCGGCCCGGATCGATAGCAGACGCGAATGATGAAGCGCAGTTTGCCGAATTGGACACGCTCGGCGAGTTGACGAAGATCGCATGGGAACACGATTGCCAGGTGATGATCGAAGGCCCCGGCCACGTGCCGATGCACTTGATCAAAGAGAACATGGACAAGCAACTCGAGACGTGCCAGGAAGCGCCGTTCTACACGCTTGGTCCACTCACAACCGACATCGCGCCCGGTTACGATCACATCACGTCGGCCATCGGCGCTGCGATGATCGGCTGGTTCGGGACGGCGATGCTTTGCTACGTGACGCCGAAGGAACATCTCGGATTGCCGAATAAGAAAGACGTGAAAGACGGTGTCATTGCCTACAAGCTCGCAGCGCACGCGGCTGACCTGGCGAAGGGACATCCCGGTGCGCAGTATCGTGACAATGCGTTGTCGAAAGCACGCTTCGAGTTTCGCTGGGAAGACCAGTTCAACTTATCACTCGATCCGGAAGTCGCACGCGAATATCACGACGAAACCTTGCCCCAGGAAGGCGCCAAGCTCGCGCACTTCTGCTCCATGTGCGGCCCACACTTTTGTTCGATGAAGATCACGCAGGAAGTCCGTGCCGGATTGAGTGAGAAGGCGGAGGAGTTTCGAACATCTGGTGGAGAGATTTATCAATAAGCTTTTTAGACAGGATTACAGGATTTACAGGATTCACATGATATCCTGTTAATCCTGTAAATCTTGAAATCCTGTAAAACGCCCCTTTACCTCACGGAGGAGCAATGAATATCAACGACCTCACTTACAAAGTCATCGGCTGCGCCTACAACGTACACAACATCCTCGGCCCGGGTTTCCTCGAAAAGGTCTACGAGAATTCTCTTAAGCTGGAATTACAAAAGCTCGGCATCTATGCTCGACAACAGGTTAAACTTCCAGTGTTTTATGAAGACCATCAAGTGGGCCTCTACTTTCCGGATCTGTGGATCGAAGACCAACTTATCATCGAGCTCAAGGCAATCCTCACACTTGCCCCCGAACATGAAATGAAGCTCATCCACTACCTCGCCGCGACGGGTATCGACAACGGCCTCCTTATAAACTTCGGCAATACCGTTCAAGTCAAACGTAAATTTCGCGAATACAGGCCGGTGTGCGAAAATACACATGGCAAGATCGATCCAGGAGAAGGAAGATGAAGTTGAAGCCTCTAGAGTCGGAAATGCTGGTCGCCGCCGGTTACGATCAAAAGTCGCACAGCTTGCTGGCCGTTTTCAGAACTGGCGAAAAATATCGATATAAGAACGTCCCGTTGTTTGTATTTGAAAGATTGATGAGCGCTGACTCAAAGGGAAAGTTCATGCACAAGTACGTTCTCAATCGCTTTGATTATGAGCGAGTGAGTTAATTTACGATCCCAGCCTTGCGCTGCATTTCTTTTAGCGTCTCAGGAATGAATGATGTGATCTGGTAGGTTTCCTCACGACCGTCGACATAAGTCTGATAGAGATTGAAATCAGGTAGCGAGAGACAGCTTAGCGGCGAGTGGTGGTTGTAGCCGGTATCGAGGCCGACTGCGCTGTGTGAGATGTAGATGCCGTGACGACCGAGCCGCCCGCGTAACGGTAAGAGCGGCGTCGGCGTGTGTCCAAACACACACGGCTTACCGCGGTAGTTCTTGTAGAAGTCCATGTCGCGCATCCACAGCAACGACATCTGCGTGCTCTCACTCGGATGCTTACCTTCGTCGAGCCCCGCGTGCACGTAAATCGCAAACTCGTCTTCGTAGTAAAAAGGCATCTCCTCCATAAAAGCCAGGTGCTCCGCGGGAAATGAGCGTTCAAACAACGCCCGCATCTCTTCGAGATCCGTTTCACTATCGACGCGAACCGCACGCCCCGTGTATTGCTCAAACGTTCGTTCCCCGCCAACAACCGGCGTGAGCCACAGGTTACTGCGACCATCAAGAAAATCCATCAACATCTGTTCGTGATTTCCGCGCAGGCAGATAACTCGCTCCGGATTCTCGCGGCAGAGTTTGAGAATGTGCGCGACGCAGCCGGGCGCATCAGAGCCACGGTCGATCAGGTCGCCCAAAAACACGAGCGTGTCGTTTTCCGGATCTCGCGGCAGCATGTCGAGGAGATTGAGGAGCTGCGCACAACGGCCATGTATGTCGCCAACGACGAATGTTTTCATTCAGACTGGTCCCCGGGTTGCTCGCGGTTGGTCTTGATGCGATTCATCAATTCAACGAAACGTGGATCCTCGTGCATGTCGGTCCAGTTAGGATCTGACTCAAACCATTTGTAATTCTCATTGCCGAGACTGATCGCAGTCTCCAGCCATCGTAACGCCTCCACCTGTCGACCCTGCAACAGATAAGCAGAAGCGAGCCAGTAAGAGATATCGTAATCCGCCTCTGCAACTTGTCTGACTTTCGGCGTTAGTTGCTCGTTTGCTTTGGTGTGTTGTCCCTGCGCGCTTAGCGCAATTGCGAGGATTGGTCGCACACCGTCGATCTGCGGATGTCGCTGTAGCACCTGGTGAAGAATCTTGATGGCTTCGTCAACCTCACCTGTGTAATAAAGAACGCGCGCGCGGAAGACTTTGATCAGCGGGTGCTCGGATTCGATCGCTTCGCCTTGATCGAGCTCTCGCATTGCTTCTTCATACTCGCGTTGATACATGAAGATGCGCGCGCGATTGTAACTCGCCAGCACCTTTTCACCCGGATTAAGCCGTACCATGCGATCGAAACTGCGCAGCGCCTTTTCGTAATCGCTGTCGAGCCGTGCGACCACACCACGCACAAACTGCACTCCCGGATCGTTCGGATACTCGTTGCGCAGCGCGTCAACTTCCTCACGCGCTTTTTGCTTTTGTCCACCAGTGAGATAGATGAACACCATGTGCATGCGCGCTTCAAGCAGTCGCGGATCGAGCGTCAAAGCTTTTCGAAAAGCATTCTTGGCTTTGTCGTGATCGCCAGCCTGGCCGAGGCCTTTCAAGACGCGATTGACGTAACAACTTCCGAGCGCCGAGTAGGCAAGTGCGAAGTTTGGATCGATCTCGATCGCGCGCCGGAAATGTTCGATTGCCGAGTCGAGATGCTCACGCTCGATCGTGTGATAGATAAATGTTGCGAGACAGTCGCGACCACGTAGGTATTCTTCTGACGCAGCGGCATCGGCAGTTGTCTTTCGCGCGAGCTCGACTTTCTCATCCGGACTCAACTCGAGTCGCAATCCCTCGACGATGCGCTGCACGATCGTGTCCTGCACGCCGATGATGTCACTGGCGTCAGCATCGATTCGCTCGCTCCAGAGAATCTCGCTCGTGCGCACGTCGAGTAGTTGCGCAGTCACGCGCAAACGATCGCCGGCGCGAAGAAACGTTGCGGTGAGAATGGCGTCGACTGCGAGCTCGCGTCCGGCTTCGGCAGCGTCGACGGCCTTGTTCTGATACTTTACGATGACCGACGACGGCCGCACGACCAGCGATCTCACGCGTGCGAGCTCTGTAATCACAGCATCCGCAAGCGAGAACTGATAAAAATCGATCTCGCGATCGTTGCCGACATTCTTGAACGGAAGAATCGCGACACTCTTTCGATCGCGATCACCGAGACTTGTCAACGGGCTCGGTTGCGACTCACTACCCGATCGTTGGCTCGAATAGCTCTCGCCGCTCTTGCTTCTCGTCAACCAACGCAACGCGCGTGTGACCGGGCTGTCCTGTTTGAGATGTTTTGGAGCAACGGGCGCCGTGCTTTCATCGAGACCCGGCAATGAGTCACTGCCAAGCTCGCGAATGATCTCGCGCAGGTCGTTGGCGAAATGTGAGATCTTTTGGTAGCGATTGCGTGGATCCTTCGCGAGTGCTTTGTCGAGCACGGCTTGCAACTTCGCAGGTATGCGACCCGGCCTCATTTTCGATAGCGGCTCCGGCTCATCATTCAGCACTGCATGACGAACTTCGACCGCCGTTTTGCCCTGAAACGGCCACGTACCGGTCAGCATCTCGTAGAGCAAAACGCCCGTGGAAAAAATGTCGGCCCGTGAATCGACGCGATCGCCACGCGCCTGCTCGGGCGCCGCGTACGTAGCCGTGCCGTACGGAACGCCGACTTCAGTAATCTCCGTGTGATGAATTCCCGACGTGCGCGCCGCTTCTTCGTCGAGCAGTTTTGCTAGTCCGAAGTCGAGGACTTTGACCTGCCCACTCGGCGTCACCATCACGTTACCGGCTTTAATATCGCGATGAATGATGCCACGCGCGTGTGCGGCGGCGAGCGCGTCTGCCGTTTGAAGCGCAATCGACAAGGCGCTCTCGAGTGACAACGGACGACCATTAACGAGTTGCCTCACGTTTCGCCCTTCGATGTATTGCATGGCGATGAAGTGAATGCCGTTGATCTCGTTGAGGTCATAGATGGTGCAGATATTTGGATGATCGAGGTGCGAAGCGAGCCGCGCTTCACGTTCAAAACGCTTGAGATTAGCTTCGCGAGCGGTCAGCTCAGCGGGCAGGACTTTGATGACGAGCGTGCGGCCGAGCTTCGAATCGATGGCTTTATAGACGGTCCCCTGTCCGCCCTCACCGAGCTTCTCCAGAATCTTGTAATTGCCTAGAGTGGATCCGATCATTTAACAAACGAAAAGCACGGGCGGCCACGGAGGGCCGCCCCTACAGTTGTAGTCAATCACACAACTTCATTCAACGCGCCCGGTGAGCATCAACTATAGGGGTGGCCCTCCGTGGCCACCCGTGCCTCTAATCCGCCACACCCATCTGCCAGAGCATGAACGCGTAATCAAAGGCCGACTCACGCAGCGCGTCGTAACGTCCCGACGCGCCGCCATGGCCGGCGCCAAAGTTGACCTTCAACAACAGCGGATTGTGATCAGTCTTCATTGTGCGCAGTTTTGCGACGAGCTTTGCGCCTTCCCAGTACGGCACCTGGCTATCGTTCAGCGATACCTTCACAAGAGTCGCGGGATAGTCCTTCTTCGCGATGTTGTCATAAGGCGAATAGGTCTTCATGTAATCGAAGGCGGCCTTCTCATTCGGATTGCCCCACTCGATGTACTCACTCGTCGTCAGCGGTAAACTCGCGTCGAGCATCGTATTCAGCACGTCGACAAACGGGACATGAGATACGACTGCCTTAAACAGATCGGGACGCATATTCGACACGGCGCCCATTAGCAACCCACCGGCGCTGCCGCCCTCGATCACGATTCGATCTTTCGACGTGTACTTATTCTTGATGAGCGCTTCCGCACAGGCGATGAAATCGGTGAACGTATTCATCTTGTTCATCATCCTGCCCGCCTGGCGCCACTCTTCGCCGAGCTCGCTGCCACCACGAATGTGCCCGATCACGAAGATCACGCCGCGATCGAGAAGACTCAGGCGATTCGACGAGAACGTAGGCGGAATCGAATAGCCGTATGAACCGTAGCCGTAAAGTAGCAGCGGCGCGCTACCGTCCATCTTCACGCCTTTTCTGTAGACCATCGACATCGGAATCTTCGTTCCGTCTGAAGCGGTGGCAAACACGCGCTCGGATTGATAGTTTTTTCGATCGAAACCGCCGGGCACTTCCGTCTGCTTCAACAACGTCGACTTGCCGGTGTTCATGTCGTAGTCAAACACCGAATCCGGCGTGACGAGCGATTCGTAGTTGTAACGGACAACGCTCGTGTTGTATTCCTTATTCGTACCGAACTCAGCAGCATAAACCGGCTCGGGAAAAGTGATGCGATTTCGTTTGTTCGTCTTGAAGTTGACGATTTCGAGTTGCTGTAACCCGCCTTCCCACTCCGAAAGAACAGCGTGATCGGCAAAAAGATTGATCGCTTCAATCTTCACCGCGGGGTTGTGCGCGACAAACTCTTTCCAGTTCTTCTCTGATGGATCGTTCACGGGCGCGGTGACGATACGGAAGTTCTTCGCGCCTTTGTTGGTGCGGATATAGAAAAGGTTATCTCGATAATCGACGTCGTACTCGTGATCGGGCGTTCGTGGAACGATCAATTTCAGCGTTCCATTCGGATCGTCTGCACGAAGATAACGCGACTCATTAGACGTTTTGCTGAAGAACTGCAGGAAGATCACTGCTTTGTCGCGTGAGCGGTAAGTGCCGATGTCAAACAACTCGTCCTTTTCATCGTAAACAAGGTCCATCTTGTCAGTGCCGAGCACGTGACGGAAAAACTTGTCGCTTCGCTTCGTCACCGGATCTTCGGTGACGTAGAAAAACGTCTTATTGTCATTGGCCCAGGCGAAACTCGTGACTCGCTCGATTCGCTCCGGGAAAAGTTGGCCCGTCCGCAGATCCTTGATTTGCAAAACGTACTGGCGATAGCCGGTGTTGTCGGTACTATAAGCGAGCAGGTTACCGTCATTGCTGGGCTGAAAGGCACCAACACTCATAAACTTTTGGCCCTTCGCCAGCTCGTTTTGATCGAGCACGATCTCTTCGGGCGCCTCGAGACTGCCTTTCTTGCGACAGAAGATTGGATACTGTTTACCTTCCTCAGTGCGTGTGTAATAGAAGTGATTTCCTGCGCGATACGGCACGGTGATGTCAGTCTGTTTGATATGACTCAGCATCTCTTTGTAGAGCTTCTCCTGTAACGCGGCAGTGGGTTTCATCACTGTCTCGGTGTATGCGTCTTCCGCTTTCAGGTGCGCCAGCACCGCTGGATTCGTTTTTTCGCGCAGCCAGAAGTAGTCGTCGACTAGCGTCGTGCCGTGGATATTCGTAGTTTTTGTTTTCTTCTCTGCCATGGGTGGTTGAGGCGCGCCTGCCCCTCCATTCGACTGTGCTATGACTTCGCTATTGTTTGGGAGAACGGTTAGAACAAAGAGCAACAACAGAAAAAGCCAACGGGATTGGTTTCGCATAGAGCACCTTCCTCATAAAGCACAATTTCATCATCAAAGGGGAGACCGCTTTGCGCTAACGACCGGCGCACGGCCGGCTAATCGTGAACGGTTCAACCACGGGGCGGGTTTCCCCAACCCGATCCGACATACTTTCCATCTTCCACGATGCACGGCACCGTCGGATCGTTATTCGAATAGGAGAACATCTCTGCGCGCCGCGCTTTATCGTTCTGGGCGTCGTAGTCGATGAAAGGAATGCCTTTGGAATTGTAGTAATCGCGAGCTTGCTGACAGTAAGGACATCCCGGCTTGGTGTAGATGACTAAGGCCAAATTGTTAACCCCCGCAGTTGATTATGTACAAATTTGAGCAGGGAGCGATTATACTGCCGCTGCCTATGGCTGAACAAAGCGGCAGCTTTGACGCGGGTGCATCGGATCTACTCGATCCGTACGAGAAGCTCATCAGTCTCGAAATCATGGGCGCCGAAGTCAGCGTGCCTGAAAAGAACAGGCTACTGCGCTGTTTTCAGTTTCTCTCCATCAATACCATTTCTTACGGCGACTTCTGTTGGAACGGTGAATGCACGAATTGCCAGGTCTGGTATCACATGAAAGGCCAGACCGAGCAGAGCGACCGCCCAGCGCTCTCGTGCCGTTTGGAGTGTGAAGAGGGAATGGTGATCACGAAGCTTAGCCGGTTCATCGAGCTCGAGGGAATCACTAAATAAATTCGCGTTTATCCGCGTAAATCCGCGGCTAAATTCTGCTTAGTATTTCGGCACGCTCGGATCTACTTCATCCGACCACCTCAGAATCCCGCCAGTGAGATTCATCAGTTTCCCCTGATAACCCGAACGCTGAAGCGCGTCGATTGCACGGGCGCTGCGGCCACCCATCTTGCAATGCACGACCGTCTCGCGGCTCGGATCGATTTCGTTCATTCGATTCAACACCTGTCCCAGCGGAATGTGAATCGAGTTCGGTATGCGGCAATACGCGACTTCATTGTCCTCACGCACGTCAACGATCTGAATATCCTCGCCATTATCGAGGCGTTGTTTGAGTTCTGCTGGAGTTATCTCTTCCATATTGTTCTTCCGTTAGTTGGTTTACACTACAGACCATGAGATTCGAGTTTTACACACAGGCCCTTGCAAACGTTCCCAAGCTGTCGGTCGATGGAACGGTGGACAACAGCATTCACTTCTCGCATTGGGAAGGAAATAGTACCCCAATCGAGGTGAAGGCCGATACTTCGACGGAGATCGCGCTCAATCTCGTCGCCTCGCCCAATCGCGCAGCGCTGACGCAAGGCATCGAGTTAGTTACTAACAATCATTTCGATACTGACGGCACTTTGTCGTGTTGGACGGTCTTAACTGGCGAACGCGCGCTCGCGTATCGCGATCTCCTGATCTCCGCCGCTGAAGCCGGAGATTTTTCGGAATATTCGAGCGACGATGGTGTTCGTGTGAGTATCGCGATACAGGGTTCGGATCAGGCGAGTCCGAATAACGACGACGGCTCACCACTCGCGCGACTCCTCGCGGGTGAAGAAGTCGACGATGAGCGGCAGGCGTATGAACTCGTGTTGCCCAAAGTTGAGCACTTGCTGACGCATATCAATGAGTATGAATCATTGTGGCGTGAGGGTTGGGAGAGTGTTGTTGCGGCAGTTGACAGTTTTGAGAAAGGCGAATCCACCGTTGTCGAGCATTCAGATATTTCGGTGATTACGCTTGCACCGAACCTTTTTGACGGCGTGGGTTTCAGCCCGACCAGGCATTCACCGCCCTACACCGCGATCTCAAAGTTTGCCAAAGGCCAGTTATTTCTGATCGCGATTCCGACTGGCTCAGGATGGTTTTATCGAATCGATTATCCCTACTACTCGTGGGCTGAGACTGTTGTGCGTCCTCGGATCACGCGGCGCGATCTGACGTCTGCATTGCAATTACTAAACAGCAGGGAAACAGGTTTAGAAGGTCGCTGGCAAACTGATAATCGTGAGATGACCTCGGCAGTGAAGTTTCTTGATACTGCCGGCACATTGGCGGCGTCGCTTTTACAGCCGGATGAAGTCGCGGATGTTTTGCAACAGTCTTCATCGCTGGCGGCGGCGTCGTAAAAAACACGATGCACGACGTAATTATCATCGGCGCCGGACCAGCCGGACTCTCAACCGCTTTCTGGTGCGATGAGTTGGGCCTCGATACGCTCGTGCTCGAACAGGCTGACGAAGTCGGCGGGCAACTTCATCGCGTCTACAATCCGATCCACAACTATCTCGGCCTCGGAGCTAGCAATGGAGCGGAACTGCTCGAACACTTCGCCGCGAATATCGACAGTGCAGAATTCGATCTCTGGACGCAAACTACTATCAGCTCGGCGGATTTGAAAGCGAAGCGTGTTTCGTTGGCAAGTGGTGAAAACCTGCAATCGATCGCGCTCGTGATCGCGACTGGCGTGCGGCCGAGGGAGCTGGGCGTGCCGGGCGAGAAGGAGTTCGCCGGAAAGGGGATGATAGAATCCGCTACCCGCGATCGAGAGCTCTTTGCCGGTCAGGATGTTTGCGTTGTTGGTGGTGGAGATGCGGCGGTCGAGAATGCGTTGTTGTTATCGCATGATTGCCCGACCGTGACCCTCGTTCATCGTGGAAAAAAATTGCGTGCGCGGCGCGAGTTCACTGAGCAGCTTCAAACAGTGCACTGCATCACGGTTTTCACCGAATCTGTGCTGACGCGTATCATGGGGCACGATCAAGTTGAAGCAGTTGAGATCAAGCGAAAGCAGGGATTGAAGCCGTTTCAACTCGCGGTGCGCGGAGTACTGATCCGGATCGGCGTCGAGCCGAATACCGAATTATTTCGCGAGCAACTGGAAACAAAAAACGGCTACATCGCGGTGGACAGCCAGCAGGAGACGAACGTGCCGATGGTGTTTGCCGTCGGCGACGTTTCGAATCCTTTTGCGCCGACGATCAGCGGCGCCACCGGAGCCGGCGCGACGGCCGCGAAAGTGATCGCCAGTCGACTTAACGCAAAATGACTGCCTATCTCGATGCTCACGTTGCGGCGTATCCGATCGAGTACATTGCCGGCATCGATCTTTACAACGCGGGCGAGTTTCATGCGGCGCACGACGCGTGGGAAGAACGCTGGATGGGCGAGGTTGGACCAAAGGAGAAACTGTTTTTACAGGCGATGATCCAATCGGCGGTTGCGTTTCATCATCTCGATATCGGCCGGCCTGGTGCAGCGCGTCAGATGTACCTGCGAGCGAAGGAGAAGTTTGCGCGGTTGGGTATGAATGTTTTTATGTCGCTCGATCTTGATGAGTACCAGTCACAACTCGATCGTGCGTTGTCGTGGTTGTTGAATGGCGATCCAAGAGAGTTGCCACGACCACAGATCACGCCGCCGAAGATCCATTTGCTGGCGACGATCGACGAATTTGATTAGACAGGATTTACAAGATTATTCAGGATGAACAGGACAATCTTGTTAATCTTGAAAAGTTCTTGTAAATCCTGTCTAACGATTGTCTTAACAAACTGAGTATCTGAAATGAACTTCTCACGCTTGATTTTATTAGCTTGCTGGTTTGGCGCGGCGTTGTTTTTCGGCGCAGTAGTCGCACCCGCAGCCTTCGGTGTCTTGCGATCATTTGGCCTACCAAACGCAAACGAGATCGCCGGCAGTATCGTCACGCGCTCTCTTTCGGTGATTAATATCGCCGGCTTTCTGATCTCGTTGTTACTGCTTCTAACATTACTTCTGCGCCGCAATTCGTCCAGCCGTTTGAGTTTCATCATTGAATGCATTTGTCTCGGCATCATTGCGCTAACGACTGCGGTGGGCCATTGGGTTATCGCGGCGCGGATGCGCGCGTTGCGCGCGGCGATGGTCCTGCCGATCGACCAAATCGCGGCTGACGACGCGCGCCGCATCGCTTTCAACAACCTGCACGGTTATTCGGTTAACGCGCTCGGACTTGCTATGATTGCCGCTCTTGTGGCGATGGTCCTGATGGCTCGGAACCTCCGCAACTAAATCTCAGATGGGTGAAGCTGGTGGAAATTATTGAAGACATTGATGGTTGGCGAAGACGATTCGAGAGTTGGAGACCGGGCGCCGGTGATGAGCTCGGTGCCGATTATCCTTTTGTAAGGAACCGGCGCGCGCCGTTTACGCCCGCACGACGCGCTCTGCCGATGCTGAATCTCGCGCTGATCTCTTCAGCCGGCGCTTACATCGATGGCACTCCCGCGTTCGATACAAGTGCGACAAACGGTGACACGACTTTCAAGGAGATTCCGATTGAGGTTGAAGAGTCGGATCTTCGCTTTGCTGCGCGCGGCTATGATCCATCGGCTGTGCAGCAGGATGTGAACTCCGAATTGCCCGTTGCGCGACTGCTCGAGTTTGAAAAGAACGGAATTATTGGACAGTTGAATCCGGTGTTCTGGAGCTTCTGCGGATTCATACCTGATGCTGGTCGGGTTGTTGATGAGCTCGTTCCAAAGCTCGTCGAGCGAGTGCGGCGTTATGAAGTTCAGGCCGCGCTTTTAGTTCCTGCTTCTGTTTTGTGTCACCAGTCTGTGGGTTTGGTGGCGCGAGGGCTTGAGCTCGCTGGCATTCCTACCATGACGCTTGCAGTCGTGAAGGAGATAGTGGAATCGGTGCGTCCGCCACGTGTGGCGTTCTACGACGGAGTGCCTGGAACCGTCAGTGGCTTGCCTAACTTCCCGGAACATCAGCGTCGCATACTCGACGAAGCGCTCCGCCTGATCGAGCCGATGGACCAACCCGGCATACGCAAGCTCGTCGTGGCGTTGGAAACTGCGGTCGAGAAGTCACGCGGCGAGCGATAACAAACATTTTGATGTCTCTCAAAAAGCGCTTCGGACTCGTCATACTCCTCATCATCGTTGTCGCGCTTGCATACCTGCTTCTAGCGCCGGTGCCAATCGCTCCTGCGGCGTGGACTCCTCCTGTTGCCCCTCCATTGACAGGCCAGTACGCGCAGAACACGCGGCTCTCTCCGGTTCAGAAGCTCTCAATCGGTGACGGGCACAAGCCGGAGGACGTCGCACTCGACGCCGAAGGAAAGATTTACGCTGGTTTCGAAGACGGCCGGATCATGGTCCTTCAAGCCGACGGCACACAGCCGCACGTCTTTGCCAACACGCACGGCCGCCCCCTCGGAATGATCTTCGATCGCGAAGGAAATCTGATCGTCGCGGATGCGATCAAGGGATTGTTATCGGTAAGCAAAGCGGGTGAGATCAAAGTGCTGGCTGAAGAAGCAGACGGCGTGAAGTTTGGCTGTCTCAACGATCTCGACGTCGGCGCAGACGGCACGATCTATTTCACTGAAGCGTCAAGCAAGTTTCCGATGTCGCAGTTTACGAACGACTTGCTTGAGCATCAGCCCAACGGACGTTTGCTTGCACTCGATCCCCATTCACGCCAGCCGCGGACGTTGTTGCGAGGCATTTACTTTGCGAATGGCGTTGCGGTAAGTCCGGACCAAACGTTTGTCCTCGTCAACGAAACTGGTGAATACCGCGTTCGCCGCGTGTGGCTAAACGGACCGAAGATGGGCCAGAACGATGTCTTCATCGACAACCTTCCCGGGTTCCCTGACGGCATTTCATCGAACGGTCGCGATCGATTTTGGCTGGCGCTCGTGACGCCGCGCCAGGCCCTTTTCGACCGCATGCTTCCTTACCCGATGATGCGGAAGATGGTGGCTCGTCTTCCCAAATTCATGCAACCCGCGCCCAAGCGTTATTCCTTCGTCCTTGGATTGGACTCGCAGGGCCGCGTCATCGAAAACCTCCAGAACGGCTCCCCCGACTGCTTCTCCGAAATCGCCAACGTCGTCGAGCACAACGGCGCCCTCTATTTCGGCAGCATCGGCGAAGACACGGTGGGCCGCTTCCGTCTCAAGTAAGTCAACAATAGCCGCTTTCGACAACAAATAGCCGGAATCGACAAAAAATAGCCGGATTCGCATCTTGGCAGGTGCTAGTTAAATAGCTAAATTAACTATGGCTTGAAACAGTGCGATAGATAGTGTGAGGCAGCGAGCAATGTATGGTCAATTTGCTCTTCCTACAAATAGGAGATACTGCGGGCGTTGGGGAAGTCGTGAAGGCTGTAGCCGCAATCGGACTAGCCCCAACTCTTTTGATAATCGCGCTGTATGCATACAAAAGTAGAACTGATGCCACGATAAAACATCTAGAAGAACAGAACAACAAACTATTGGATGAGATCCTAAGAGGGAAGAGATCATGACTGAAAAGTGGATAGGGTTTGTTGAAATCGGCGTAGTCATTCTTGCGTCTCTGGCTTCGTTATTTGCGGCTTTTCGGCTCCGTCGTAATGCCGAAAAACATGAGCACTCGGCCGAACTTCTGGACGAAAAGATCAAGCAAGCAATTAACCACGGAATCAAGATTCGGGGGGCTTAATGCAATAGCGGACTCTGCACACTTTTGGGCAGATGGTTTATTTTTGTGCAGATTACACGAGCGGCTTCCCCGTGTGTCCGCGCCCTGGTGGGGTCGGTGCTTGGGCAAAGCCCGCACGGTTGCACGCCTGCACGCCATTACATCGTATACACCAATTGGCCAACTGTATATCCGGGTACCAAAGCCTCAGTAGAAATACTGAGGGAATTTGTCTTTGTT
Organism: Pyrinomonadaceae bacterium; assembly: GCA_035251975.1. Classification (GTDB taxonomy): domain Bacteria; phylum Acidobacteriota; class Blastocatellia; order Pyrinomonadales; family Pyrinomonadaceae; genus PSRF01. Next base: position 34,739 of record DATFDT010000167.1, read on the forward strand.
TTGGACGTTGGTTAGGAGGTATCCAAAACAGGCGTGTTCGGTGAGGAATTGTAAGGATCTAATTTTCTCTCTAAGTCTCACAAAATAAACAACTTCGACCGAATAGACCAACGCAGAAGAATTACGGCACAGCGGTTGTAACGCCGATCGGCGTCGGAGTGCGGCAGGAGGGTCATCCGACGCGACAAAATTTCCCCCTTCTCTTTGGAGCAGAAAAACGACAATGATCAATTTACTATCGGCAGCTACTGCTGTGCCTCAGAATGCTTTTAAGACGACGGAACTAGTCGGGAGTTTAATGCATAAGCTCTCCCCGGAACTTATCACTACAATCAACGCTCTCGGGGTTAACCAACGATATTCAACTCTCGAAAATTATCCACAGTTTCTATGCGGCGAACCAAAAGCGGCTACCAGTTCCACAACGGAACTCGGCGTGGCTGCCTCTAAACGCTGCATTCACGAATGGGGAGGTGACCCGAACCGGATCGGCCTACTCGTCGCAGCAACTAACACTCCTGACCAGATGTTGCCGTGCCTCGCGTCCGAGATCATGGGGAAAACGCACGGGCTCCTTTCCAGGTCGCTTCGAACTGTTAACATGCAAGCCCAGGGTTGCTCCGTGCTTCTCAAATCTATCGAAGTGGCGCAGTGGTACCTGGCAGCAAATCCCGGCAAGCTCGCAATCGTCGTGATGGCGGAAGCGCACACACCTTATGTAGCGCCACTGCTGCGCGACGAGTATTCCGGCTATCGCGAAATCATCAGACTGCGAAAGGATCGAAAACTCGATCCCGATCAATTCGAGCAACAAAGGTTAGACACAACTTTCGTAATCCAATCGATGCTTTTTGGTGATGGCGCGGTGGCGTTGTTGGTAGGCAGTGAAGAAGGAAAGCCCGCCTTTGGACCAATCTCTCACCTGACCAACGATGAGCCAACGGACATGAACCTGCTCACGATGATCAACAACAGCTCACACGAGTACCTCAAAGGACGCCCGCAGTATTTCATGCAGCCAAACGTTCCCAATCGCGGCGCGCACTACGCCGTAACTACCGTCAAGAACGTGCTAAAACATCCCGATTCGCCAGTCTCCAATCTGACGGAAGTTGACGACTGTCTGATCCACACAGGAAGCAAGAAGATTCTCGATGGTGTTTGTTCTCAACTCGATCTCGAACCCAAATCAGCGAAGGTGAACGGCTCGTACAAGGTTCTGGAACACTACGGCAACCTTTCAAGCGCTTCGACCGGTTTCATGTTGGCTGAGAAGAATGAGTGGTTAGGACCGGCGATGGTAGTTGGTTTTGGAGTGGGATTTACTGCCAGTGCGGGAATTATGAACTTTAACTAAGCCACAGATTTCACGGGTTAACACCAACAGCCTCATCAATTCTGGCCAGGTTTGTGAGTGTTAAGCAGACCTGCGCGAAATCGAAAGGCTTGCCGATGATGGCGTCCACTAGGTCTTCCTCACCAGACGGCGGAGGTGTTGTTGGGCCATAACCGGTTACGAGCACGATCCTCATGTTGGGCCAGCTTTTGCGAATCAGGCGCGCGGTTTCCCAGCCGTCCATTTCAGGCATCGCGAGGTCGGTAAACACAAAATCAAAGTCGCCGGCGCGCAGCTTCTCCACCGCTTCCGGGCCACTGCCCGCGAGCTCAACACGGTGCCTGACCGCGACCAGCATCTCCGCGAGCGTCTCGCGCACCGGTTCTTCATCATCAACGACAAGAATCTTCAAAGTGGGCGCTTCACTCCCTGTTGCAGACGACTCATCGGACGACGACTGCGCCGCAATCGCCGGTAAATCCACCATGAAGTTTGACCCGCTACCCGGTTCCGAGTCGACGCTGATCGATCCCGAATGGCGTTCGATAATACTGTAACTCACGGACAATCCGAGGCCGGTGCCGTGCGCGCCCTTCGTTGAGAAAAACGGCTCAAATATCTTCTGCTTCACGTCCTCAGGCATTCCAATCCCATTGTCACTGAAATGCACTTGCAGCCTCTCGTCCTTGCGACGGCAAGTAACTAACAAACGCCCGCCGCGTGGCATCGCGTCAACCGCATTCACGATCATGTTGACGAACACTTCGCGCAGCTCTGACGCACTGCCATACGTGTACTGCTCTCTAGGAGCGTTGAGCTTCACGTCGTATTCAAGCCCGCGAACACGTGCCTCGTTTTGCCAACGCGTCCGTGTGATTTCGACCGCATCATTGAGCAGCGCCGCAACGTCAACCAGCTCAAACTCCTTCACCGCGGACTTGCGCGCAAAGGTTTGAATACGGCGCACGGTGGCAGCCGCATCTTCAGCGGCTGTTTGAATGATGTCGAGATTTCGGATGAGGGCCGGATCGTTGACCTGGCGTCGCAGCAACTGCGCGCGTCCGAGGATCGCGGCAAGTGAGTTGTTGAAGTCGTGGGCCACGCCCGACGCGAGTTGACCGAGGGCGCGCAATTTGTCAGCCCGCGCAGCGCGCTCACGTTCTTCTTTCTGTTCGGTAATGTCGCGCGCGATGCCCAGCACACCTGTCGTTTGCCCTTCAACCACGAGCGGTGAATTGTCGACTCGCGCGTATCGCAGTTGACCGTCATGCGAGAAGTAACGCATCTCGTAAGTTTGGGCCACACCCTGCAACGCGGCATCCAGCTTCTCACGCACCAGATCGCGATCGCCTTCGTAGACCATGCTCAGCAGTGGCCGCCCAATAAAGTTAGAACGCTGAAAACCGAGTCCTTTCAATGTGGCAGTGTTGCACCACTTGAAATTCCCCTCCGTGTCGACTGCGTAGATCGACTCGCGCGCGCTCTCGAGAATGTTCGTCAACAACGATTGGTGTTCGCGCGCGACAGCCTGCACCTTACGCAGCTCGGAAAGATCACGCGCAGTACACACAACTGCGATCGCGTGATTGTTTTCATCCAACACCGGCTCAACCGAAACGAGCAACGGACGATTGAGACGGCTCGGAGTGATCTCGATCGTTACACTGCGGCCGGTCTCGAGTGCGTTTTCAACGACACACGTTTCGTCTTCTTCGCTGGTTCGGAGTATGTCGCAACACTTGCGACCGAGCAGCAAGCGCGGATGCACGGCTTCCATCGTCGCACCGGCGCGATTCACACGTTTCAATTCGCCGGTACGATCGAAGATGAAGATGCCGTCAGACATCGCGTCGAAAGTTGTTTCCCATTCAGTCTTGCCACGCGCGACCATTTCGAACAACTCAGCCTGCGCGATGCCGATGGCCAGTCGTTCTGCGAGTGCCTGGACCAGTGTCAACTCATCGTCCATCCAGAGGCGCCTGCGATCAGTTTGATGAATGGAGAGAATGCCGCGAAACTGTCCCTTCACGATTAGCGGGTAGCTGATAGCGGATAGGAACTCAAGTCTATGCGCCTGCGCGCGAACGTAAGCGCTTAGCGACGTGGATGAGTGGTCGAAGTTTTGAGCGTCACTGATGATCAGTGGCTCATTTGACCTGGAAAGATTGCGCGCAATCGGATCGTCGTAGTCAACATCGACGTGCTTGATACTCTTGACACCGTCAGCGAGATACTCGTGTTCGAGTGGCGCACTCATGCCTTCGCTGTCCAGCAGGAACAAGTGAACTCGCGACGCGGCAAGTGCACGGCCCAACTCAACTGTCGCAGTGCTGAGAACCTCGCCCAAACTCAACGAAGCGCGAATCGCCATCGTCAGACGATTCACGAGGGCTTCACGTATCGAGGTCGATTCCGCTTTTTGATAAAGCTCAGCTTGCCGGATGGCGATGCCCGTTTGATCGGCGACGGCTTTAGCGAGCGCAATGTCGGCATCACTCCAGCGTCTTATCTGTCTCGTTGTCGAAAGTGCGAACGCTGCCGGAACATCATCGCCGACTCTGATCGCCACGTACATGATCGACTTCACGTTCGCTTTGGAAAGAATATGCTCGTAGAGGTCTGTGATGCGTGCGTCGTTCGCAGCGTCTGAAAAATGAAAAACACCAGTTTGGTCCAACGCCGAGATCAGCGTTTGCAGGTGGTCCAACGCAAAATCCGACTTGGCCGGCTCAACTCCTCTGACGTGATATTCCGCAACGTTCAACGCAGATTTCGTGCGGTCGTCGCGCATGTACAGAGAACAACGATCCACCGCGAGATACGAACCCAACTCTCTCACCGCGGTCTTGTAGATCTCATGACTATCGAGCGAGCAACGAATCGCCTGCGAAATGCGATGGGTCATCGCCTCGCGTTGTGCCTGTTGTGCGAGGAAGGCCTGGCTCTCGCGCAATATCTCTTCGGAATGTTTGCGCTCGGTGAGATCGCGCGCAATTCCCTGCACGCCAACCGGTTTGCCGTCGCTGAAGATCAACCGCGTGCTGACCTCAAGACGAACACGACGACCATCCTTGGTGATGATATCGATTTCGTAAACCGTCGAAACTTTCTCGCTGGCCTTGTGAGCGATCATTTCGCGTGCGAGACCTAAGTAATCAGGCGCAATGACGTCAGCGACATTCATCATGGTCGCTTCTTCACGAGAGTAGCCCGTGATGCGTTCGCCACTGCGATTTAGCGAAGTGAAGTTGCCCTGAAGATCGTGCGTATAGATGATGTCGTTGGCGTTTTCGAAGAGCTCTCGATAACGCTCTTCGCTTTCACGAATCGATACTTCCGCTCGGCGGCTGTCAGTTATATCGGTCGCAACACCGATAACACCGAGCACGTTGTCACGCTCATCTGTCAGCGGTGAATAGCGAACATCAAAAACAAGCTCGCCGATTGTTACGGCTGATGTAAAAGATTCGCCTTTCAGAGCGCGCCTGATGTGTTCACCAACCTGCGGAGTGTCAGCATATACATCAAATACTGACTGGCCCACGACCTCGCCAGGCGCGAGCGAGAGACTCTTCAATCCCTCACCTTCGCTCAACGTGAAGACGCCCTTCTTGTCAGTCGCAAACAGTATCAGCGACGCGCTCGCGACGACGGTTCGCAAACGTTTTTCTGCTTTTCTGAGCGCCTCGCGTGCCTGCTTCTTTTCAGTGACGTCGCGAAAAACGGAGAGCACGGCGGATTTGCCGTCTGAGACGAACGGCAAACCAGTGACTTCAACATCGATCTCCGCACCATCGAGCCGCAGACATTTCTGTTCGACAAGTGGAGTCGGTTTCTGAAAACGCTGAATGTAATCGACGCGTTCGGTAACGTGATTGCGGTAGTCAGGATGTACGACCTGGAAGATCGACTTGCCGATCAGATCTTTAGCAGTCGTCGCACCCCAAAGATTTACTGCCGCCGGATTGAGATAAGTGAACTTACCTTCCTGATGAACGACGATCGCATCGGGTGAGAGCTCAACCAAACGACGATATCGTTCTTCGCTCTCTTTCAACGCCTGTTCCATGCGATGTCGCTCGACGAGCTGCGCGACTTTCACCAACAACTCTTCATTCCGAAACGGCAGATCGAGATAGTCGTCGGCGCCTGCGTGCAAACCTTCGATACCGGCATCGTCCGAAGGTATGCGGCCGCTTATCAAAAGGACCGGAATGTGAGCCGTTCGTGGATCTTCTTTCAGATGGCGGCAGAGCTCGAGACCGCCGACCACGGGCATGACGACGTCGCTGACAACAACATCCGGGTCGAACGAGATGGCGAGATCGAAAGCTTCCGAGCCGTCTAGAGCGGTCGCGATTTCATAGCCTTCGAGTTGGAGCAGGTCGACCAACAGATCGAGGATCTTCCGATCGTCATCGACGATCAGGATGCGGCCACGGTCTGACATAGTCATACTCATTCAATCTGGGTGTCCGGCTCTTTAGTAAGAAAACCTTTTTGGGAGGGTGAATGAGACTTGCGGAATTTCTTACAGCGACCAGGCGGATGCACTGGCCGACGCAGTATAACAAGTTTTAGCCACGGATGACACGGATTAATTACTGATCCCCACCTGTGCGTTTCCGCGTGGCTGGGTCGGCATTGGTGGTCTTGGCGAAGTAGCCGGCGCGGTAGTTGAGCTTGAGACTTTGCTGTTTTAGCGCCGGATTTACTATCTGAATCTCGATTTTCCGGTATGAACCATCGCGGGCTTTATTCGTCGGTGAGTAGGCCACCAGATACTGCTCGCGGAGGTCTTTTTGAATCTGCGCGAAGGCGTCGCGAAGGTCCCTTTCATGCCTCGGAAAATACGCGCGTCCGCCCGTCTGCTCGGCGATTTTGCGGAGCGCGCCTTCGTTAACGTTGAAGGTGTAGCGGTCGCCGATGCCGATGGCATAAATCAGCGCGTCAGATTTCTGGGCGCGTTCAATCGCCTCGTGGATTTTCATGCGGCTACTCGTGTCGTCGCCGTCGGTGAGCAGAATGATCGCGCGGCGCGTATGCTCCGCGGAGGTGCTCATTAACTCTTCAGACGTGGCCCAAACGGCGTCCCAAACCGCGGTTGAGCCGGCGAGACTCTGATTCGTCCCGGAGATTGGCGGCGTTCCATTTACAACTACCCCACCGCCGATATAACCGGACGGCGGCACAAACTCTACGCGATCGATCGCTCGCCTGAGCCGCTCGATGCTGCCGGTAAACCCCTGCTCCAGCGTCGTGTCACCCGTGAACGAAATAACTGCCGCTTCGTCTTTGTTCGCACGCATCACGCTTTCAAGAAACGCCTGGGCCGCGACTTTTTCATCGGGAAGCGTGCGCTCTTCAGAAATGCTCGTGTCGATCAATATCGCGATCGAGAGTGGCAACTCGATGTTCTGTTGAAAAGTAAAGATCTCCTGCGGCTTCCCATCTTCAAGCACGAGGATGTCTTCCGCCTTGAGATTGCTGATGAAGCGCTTGTTCTTATCGGCAGCGGTAAAGAAGAGGTTTGTCAGGTTCGTTTCGACTTTGATTACTTCGTCGGAATCCTGCGGTACTTCTTCACGGCGCGGAGTCGGTGACGGTGATGCAAACGCGGCAGCGTCCTGGTGAGTCAACTCGTTGGCAGACTGAGTCTGGCTGGCGATTCCTCCACACAAGATCAGAGAAACCAAAACCAGCATTACAAACGGGCGACTGATTACGCGATATTGCATCTTTACTTCAAAACTCCTTACTGCGCAACGCTGTCAGCGATCGCTTTGTACCCTCGCTTGGTTCGCACTTTCAGATCGCCGTGACCATCTCCCAGCTTCACGTCGATCTTTCTGAACGTGCCGTCGTAACTCTTGTTCGTCGGATTGTAAGTTACGAGATACTGCGCGCGTAACTCTTTCGAGATCCTCGTGAATGATCGCTCGAGCGAAAGCATGTCGCCGGTGAAGAAAGCAGCGCCACCGGTCTCTTCCGCGAGTGTTTGCAGATCCTTATCTTTCTTGTCGGCGACCTGTCCGGCTTCGACGCCGGGCACAGTAGCGAGAAATCCAGCCTTCGTAGAGATCGCGAAGATTGTTGTCTCGGTTCGCTGTGCGATATCGATTGCGTCGCGGATGTTCGCGCGGCTGTACGTGTCTTCACCGTCAGTCACAACCAGCAACACACGACGGCCTGGAACCGATCGCATCTTCTCGTCACAGAACTGCCAGATCGCATCGAACAGCGCGGTCTGTTTGCCCATCTTCTTGACGCCGTAAACCGCCTTATCGAGTAGATCGAGCCGGTCAGTGAAGTCCTGCAACAAGTTGATCTGATCGTCGAACGTTCCGAAGAGCACGCGATCCTTGCGAAGCTTCACGACGGTGTGGATGAAGTTCATCGCCGACTCTTGCTGAAACTTCAGCTTGCCGGCTGTTGACGGCGACGTGTCCATCAGCACTGCGATGTAGAGCGGTGTCGTTTGCGAGAGATCGTCCGAGAACGTCTCGATCGTCTGCGGCACTTTGTCTTCCAGAATCGTGAAGTCGCTCTGCGTCAGGCCGGGGACAAACTGACCTTTCTTATCCGTGACCGTGATCGGCAATCGCACGCGGCGAATCTCGATTGTGACTCTGCCCTGCTTATCTTCCGGAAGCGGCGTAGGCGAAGGCTTTGGCTTCTGCGCGGCTACCGACAGCGCGGCGGCTGCAAAAACGACAGCCAACGACAAGTATTTGAATAAAAATGATGTTACGCGTGCTGACATGCTAAATGGATTATAGTTCGGGAGCCGACCGCGGTCTGCTGATAACGGCGGTTCGATGCGTTCGACCCCCAACTTGTTGCCCTTTCTGGCTTTGTTATAGGTCTTACAGGTCGGATAGGGTGCTACAATGCGCGCGACTCGTTCTCGGCGCAAATCCCATGTCCGACACCAGTTCACTGCCTGAGTACATCGCCCATTATCGCATCTTACGCAGGCTGGGCAAGGGTGGCATGGGCGAGGTCTTCCTCGGCGAAGACACAAAGCAACACGGCCGTAAGGTTGCCCTAAAAGTTTTGCCTCACGAGCTGACGATGTCTGAGAGTCGTTTGCGTCGTTTCAAACAGGAAGCCCGCGCGGTCCTCGCCCTCAATCACCCAAACATTCTCACCGTCTACGAGATCGGCGAAGTCGACGGCAGCTACTACATCGCGACTGAATACATCGACGGCGAAACACTGCGCCAATGTCTGTGGCGTGGTCCATTGAAGCTCGATGAAACGCTCGGCATCGCGCTCCAGGTCGCGATGGCGCTCGAAGCCGCACACAATGCAGGCATCGTGCACCGCGACATCAAACCCGAAAACATCATGTTGCGGCAGGACAAGTTTGTTCGCGATCGCTTCGTGAAAGTGTTGGACTTCGGTCTCGCCAAACTAACCGATCGCGATGCTTCAACAGCAGACCCGGAGGCTGTAACGATTCCGATAACCGAGACGAATCCGGGCGCGATCATGGGCACGAGCGGTTACATGTCGCCCGAGCAGGCACTCGGTGAATCGATCGACGAGCGCACGGATATTTTTAGTCTGGGCGTTGTTCTTTACGAGATGATCGCCGGACAGCCTCCGTTTCAGGGAAAGACTGAGAGCCACACGCGCGTTTCGATCATCGATCACGAACACGATCCACTTTCGGAACACGTTTCGAACGTGCCGCGCCAGCTCGAACGAATCGTTTCGAAAGCACTCGCAAAGGATCGGCTCAAGCGTTACCAAACGATCACGGATCTCAAGCTCGATCTCGAACAGCTCAGAGATGAGATTCACACGTCGGAATATCCTGAGTTGACGAGATCGATAGCTGGCGAAACCGGAGCGGATTCAAGAGCGACGGTTCTGGCCGTGAGTCAATCGCAAACTGAAACCGTCGCTGACCGAAAGACGGTCCCGAGCAGTACGGGTATCACCTTAGTTCGTCCTCGCTGGCTCGCATATGGTCTTTCGGGAGTATTTATCGCTGTCGCTTTGGTGGGCGCCGTGCTCTTCGTTATCAATTCGCGGCGACGACCGATCACGTCAGTCGCTATCTTGCCGTTTGTAAACGACAGTAAAGATCCAACGGCGGAGTATCTGTCTGACGGGCTAACTGAAAGCATAATAAATAGTCTCTCGCAACTGCCGAATCTTAAAGTGATGTCGCGCAATGCGGCGTTCCGATTTAAAGGTCCGAATCTCGATCCGCTCGAAGCAGGTCGAAGTCTCAACGTTGGCGCGGTGTTGACCGGACGCCTCGTTAAACTCGACGACAATCTCGTGATCAAAACAGAGCTGATCAAAGTCGCAGATGGATCGCAGCTTTGGGGCGCCGAGTACAAGAGTAGGGTTGCTGACATCTTCTCGGTGCAGGACGAAGTTTCGAAAAAGATTTCGCAAAGTTTGCGGTTGAGACTTTCGGGCGAGGACGAAGAAAAGCTCGCGAAGCGCTACACGAAAGATGCTGAAGCGTACCAGCTATATCTCAAAGGCAGATATTTCTGGAACAAGCGGAACGAAGAAGGATTCCGCAACGGTATCGATTTTTTCAGACGCGCTGAGGAGAAGGATCCGACGTTCGCGCTCGCGTTCTCCGGGCTTGCTGATTCGTATGCGCTCCTTTGCGATATCGGTGTGGTCAGGCCTGTTGATGAAATGCCGAAGGCGAAGGCGGCGGCGCAGAAGGCTGTCGATGCCGATCCCGAGTTGGCTGAAGCTTACACGTCGCGCGCGTTTGTGCGGCTTGCTTACGACTGGGATTGGCTTGGAGCGCAGAGCGATTTCCAGCAGGCGCTGAAGTTGAATCCGAAGTACCCGACCGCGCATCAGTGGTATGCGTCGTACCTGATGCAGATGGGGAAGTTTAGTTTAGCGAAGCAGGAGATCGAGGAAGCACACAAACTCGATCCGCTGTCGCCGATCATCAGTGCTAACGCCGGGCTCTATTCTTACTACGAGAAAAACTACGACGATGCGATCGCGAAGTACAAGACGACGTTGCAGAGCGATCCCGAGTTTTGGGTGGCGCGACACTATCTCGCGCTTGCATACATGCAGAAGGGAATGCACGACGAGGCGATCGGGGAGTTGCGGAAGTTGATCAAGGCGCCGTCGAGTGGTGCGATACCGGATCAGATTGTGGAAGCTGAGTCGGAGGCGTCGGCGTCGCTCGGGTTTGCGTATGGGATGGCGGGCAAGCAAGCCGAGGCGCGCGCGATCATTAATCAACTCGATGAGTTGTCGAAGCGGCGGTATGTTTCATCGCTTTACTTCGCAATCGTTTATGCGGGGATGAAAGATAACGACAAGGCGATCGAATATCTAAACAAAGCCTTCGACGCTCGCCACCCCGGCCTCGTGCTGATCCGTATCGAACCGATGTTCGACGGTCTTCGTGGTGATGAACGTTTCAAGACCCTGATCAAACGCTTCGAACCAATTCCGTAATTGACGAACGGGTGGCCACGGAGGGCCACCCCTACAGTTGTTTCCAAGCGTGGTTGACTACAACTGTAGGTGTGGCCCTCCGTGGCCACCCGTTGGTCCTTCTAACGCGCTTAACAATTCAGATAGCTGATCAGGCAGGGACGACTCAAATTTGACGAATTCACCGGTTGCTGGATGTTTGAATCCGAGTTTCTCAGCATGAAGGAAATGCCGGTGGAGACTACGGATGCGGGCGCGGAGGCGCGGATCCTGGATCGTGTTGTCGCGTCCGCCGCCGTATGTCTCATCACCAACCACCGGATGTTTGAACCACGCGAGATGCACACGGATCTGATGCGTCCTCCCGGTTTTTAACTCCACATCCAGCAACGTGAATCGATCGAACGCACGCCGCACGCGATACAACGTCAACGCATTCCGCCCGGCACGCACAACGGCCATGCGCGTCCGGTTCGACGGATCGCGCGCGAGCGGCTGATCAATTTTTCCTGAGTTTGAAACCACACGCCCATGCACGAGCGCGACATACGACTTGTAAACACTACGATCTCGAAACTGATCTGAAAGGTTCTCGAGCGCCGCATCAGTTTTCGCAACAACCAGCAGCCCAGACGTATCGCGATCGAGCCGGTGAACAATCCCAGGCCTCACCCCAGTTCCCGGCAGCTTTTGAAAATGGTACGCCAGTGCGTTCGCAAGCGTGCCCGAAGGCGTGCCCGCCGCAGGATGGACCACGAGACCAGCCGGCTTGTTTACCACCACCAGAGTCTCATCTTCGTAAACGATATCGAGCGGAATATTTTCGGGCGTGAAGACGTCGATCGGAGCCGCGACGAGCTCAACTTCAATCTCGTCTCCGTCGCGCAGCTTGTACGAAGGCTTCGCAATCTTGCCGTTCACAAGCACGTCTTCATTCTCAATGAGACGTTGCAAACGCGCGCGACTCCAGCCCTCGATCTGTGAGGCGAGATACGTGTCTAAACGAGCGCCAACATGATCCGGTCCAATCTTGAAACTGAGATCGCCATCAGCCATTGCGGCGTTCGAAATCTTTCATAAACGACACGAGCGCTTCGACTCCTGCACGCGGAAACGCGTTGTAGATCGATGCGCGAATGCCGCCGACGGATCGGTGTCCCTTCAAACCGTCGAGCCCTTGCGCTGTTGCTTCCGAGACAAACTTTTTCTCGAGCTCTTCCGCAGGTAAGCGCCACGTGACATTCATCGTCGAACGACAATCGACATCAGCATGGCCGCGATAAAAATCCGTCGCGTCGATTGCATCGTAAAGCAACTGCGCCTTCTCGTCGTTCAGCTTCTCCATTCCCGCGAGGCCACCCTGGTCCTGTAGCCACTTGCAAACCAGGTCCATGATGTAAATGCCCCACGTGTTTGGCGTGTTGTAGAGCGATTTATTTTGGACGTGAATGCCATAGTCAAGCATCGTCGCCAAATTCTCGGGAATGCGTTGCAACAGATCATCACGAATGATCACGAGCGTGACGCCGCTTGGTCCCATGTTCTTCTGCGCGCCCGCATAAATGAGTGCATACTTATTGACGTCGAGCTCGCGCGAGAGAATGTCAGACGACGAATCAGCAACGAGTGGAACGTCACCGACGTTTGGCTCGCGTTTCCACTGCACGCCTTCGATCGTTTCATTGCTCGTGATATGAACGTACGCGGCGTGCGGGTTCAGACTGATCTCATCGCGCGCGGGCACACGAATGAAGCCACCATCAGCCATCGTCGCGGCAACGTTGACGGCGCCGACTTTTTTGGCTTCCTTGAGCGCCTTCTTGCCCCAGCTTCCGGTGAGAATGTAATCAGCGCTGCCGTCGGGGGGCAGAAAGTTCATCGGCACCATGGAAAACTGCAAACTCGCGCCGCCCTGTAAAAAAAGGATGTGATAGTTGGACGGGATTTTCAAGAGATCGCGCAGGCTCGCTTCGGTGCGATTGATGATCTCGTCAAATGTTTTCGAGCGGTGACTTATTTCCATCACTGACATGCCGACGCCCGGCAGGCTGAGCATGTCGCGTTGCGCTTCTTCCAAAACCGGCACCGGCAACACCGCCGGCCCCGCGCTGAAATTGAAAATTCTGTCAGTCATGTTTACTCCTCAAATCTCGATCGCAAAGCCTTTGCCGCGACCTTTGTCACCGTCGAGCGTGGCACGAAGCGTTCAGCTTCAACCATTAACCAGTTGGTCCAACCGGAAATCACTGTAGTCTTTTGCCGGTCGAGCCCGCGCAGCGCTGCGTCCACGACTTGTTCCGGCGTCTGAATCGTGCGCATCGGGGGTCGCTCCATCTTTGCAGCTTCAAAAAAGTTTGTCTCAGTTACGCCGGGACACAGCGCCATCACAAGAATTCCGTGCAACCGATTCTCTTCCGCGATCGCTTCTGAAAACGAGAGGACAAACGCCTTTGTCGCAGCGTACGTCGCCATATATGGAACAGCCTGAAAAGCCGCGGTTGAGGCGACGTTGATGATCGTGCCGCGTTTTCGCTCGCGCATTGGGCCGAGAAAGCGATGCGTCAGATCGACCAAGGCCCTCACGTTCAACTGAATGATCTCGAGCTCGCGATCCAGATCGAGTTTTCCAAAGTCGCCCATCGAGCCGAAGCCGGCGTTGTTGATGAGCATGTCGATCTCGAGCTCGCGTTTCTTCGTTTCTTCAAACAACTGCACTCCAGCATCAGGTTGTTGCAGATCGAGCGCGATGTACTGTGCGCGAATACTCGTCAACCGCCCAAGCTCGTTGCAGAGTGCGATCAGCTTGTCTTCCGAGCGCGCGACCAGCAGCACGTTTCTCCCGCGTGCGGCGAGTTTTCTCGCAAAGGCGGCGCCGATTCCGGTCGATGCTCCAGTGATGAGGGTTGTGTTCATAACAGAACCGAGCGCGATAGCGCCGGGTAGATTTTATCCGAGAGCGCCCATCAATTAACTTGACCCGGCGCTACCGCGCTCGGTTTAAATCAAGCAAGTCGAGCTCGATTATATCTGCGTTGCTTCCTTGAAGCTTGCTGAGGGTGTCTTTTGCCGGCGCGTTGTCGAGGTTGATGCGGGCCACCGCCGCTGCCGCGCCTTCAAACACGATATTTTCCATCTCCTGAACATTGATATGCTCGGCTTTGAGCGCCTCGAGCACGCCCGCAAGAACGCCCGGTCGATCGCGATGACGGACCACAAGCCGGTGCGTGGCGGGCGTTTGCCGCGCGAGATTCACAACGTTCGGTACCTTTCCGGTTTCTTTAAATTCTTTCACGATGCGCACAGTCTCTGCCGCGATCGCTTCCTGCGCCTGGTCCGTCGACGCGCCGATGTGATGCGTGCCGTAGAGTCCATCTTCCTTCACGATCTCATCGTGAATCTCGCCGGTCGCGCTCGTCGGCTCAAGCGCGTACACATCCAGACCCGCGCGTATGCCGCGATTGCGCATCGCAGTGATGAGTGCTTGCTGATCGACGACTTCGCCGCGCGCGGTATTAATGAAATAGGCACCCTCGCGCATCACGTTGAAAAAGTCTGTACTAAGAAAATGCTTCGTCTCCGGAGTCAAAGCAAGGTGAACACTCGCGATGTCAGACTCGCTCGCCACCTCGCGTGGCGACGCCTTCAACTCAACACCCAACTCTGCCGCGCGCTCGGGAGTCAAACTCCTGCTCCAAGCAACCACAGGCATCCCAAACGCACGCGCGCGCGGAATCATTTCCTGACCAATCTTTCCGACACCGACCAAGCCGAGCGTGCGGCCAAACAGTCCGCGCGCTTTCGAAAACTCTTTCTTGTTCCATTCACCGCGTCGCAACGTGACGACGTTGTCGGCGATGCGTCGATCGAGTGCGAGGATCAGCGCAAACGCGAGCTCAGCCACTGCGATCGAGTTTTTGCCGGGACAATTAGAAACATAGATCCCGCGTTTCGAAGCGGCGGACACATCGATCGTGTTGTACCCGGCCCCAGCGCGCACGACCAGCTTCACTGGTCCAGCTTCGAGCATGGGTTCGGTGACTTTCGTCCCTCTCACCACGAGGACATCCGGCGCTTCTTTGCGAATCGCATCGACAAGCGCGTCGTCCTTCAAATCAGGTTGAAAAGAGATCTCGCAACCGAGCGACTCCAAGCCGTCCCGGCCTGATTGTTCGAATTTGTCTGCAATGAGCACTCGCATAATTAAATCGTGTGTATCAACAATCCGTCCCTTAGTTTCGGCTCGAACCACGTCGACTTCGGCGGCATGATTTCGTTCGCGTCAGAAACCATTAACAGCTCTTCGACCGTCGTTGGAAACATTGAAAACGCAACGGCAGCTTTGCCTTCGTTCACGAGGCGTTCGAGCTCTTTCGTGCCGCGCAGGCCGCCGATGAAGTCTACTCGCTTGTCGGTGCGAATATCTTTGATTCCGAGAATCGGATCGAGCAAGCGGTCCTGAAGAATACTAACGTCGAGCATGGCTACGGTGCCGGTCGGCAGAGTGGCGGCGGGTGATTGCTGCAAACCGTACCACTTGCCGCCGAGATACATGCTCCAGTGACCGCGTTTCGCCGGCTCCGGACTCGCGTTCTCACTGATCGTGAATTGTTCCTTTATCGCGTCTAGAAACTCCTGCTGCGAAAGACCGTTTAGATCGTGAACCGTACGATTGTACGCAAGTATCTGCATTTGCGAGTCGGGGAAGATTACAGTCAGAAAATAGTTGTAATTCTCGTTGCCGGTATGCGCGAAGCTTTGTTGTTTCAACTCGGCGCGCGCCCGGCTCGCACTTGCCGCACGGTGATGACCGTCAGCGATGTAAAGCAGCGGCACTGATTCAAAGCTCTTCACGAGCGCTTCGGTTTCACTCAAACGCCAGATCGTGTGACGAACACCGTCCGGTGCTGTTAGATCAAACAACGGTTCAGCGTTTATAGCTGCTGAGACTTGTTCGTCGATTTCCGGTCGCCCTCTGTAAGTTAGAAAAACCGGTCCCGTTTGCGCCTTTAACATGAGCATGTGTCGCGTGCGATCGTCTTCTTTGTCGCGGCGCGTTCGCTCATGTTTGCGAATCGTGCCGTCGTCGTATTCGTCGATCGAGGCGCAGGCTACGACGCCGATCTGCTCGTGGTCGCCCATGATCAGACGATAAAGATAGAGGCTTGGCTCGCTCTCTTTTTCGAGTGGCGCCGTGGCGATCAGTTTTTCAAAATTCTCGACTGCTTTTCGATAGACGGCGTCGCTGTGAATGTCTGTGTCGGGCGGCAAGTCTATTTCAGGCCGCGATACGTGCAAAAAACTGAGCGGATTTCCTTCGGCGAGCGCGCGCGCCTCGTCAGTGTTAACTACGTCATACGGCACACTTGCCACTTCCTGGGCGCGCTCAGGTTGTGGACGCAAAGCACGAAAGGGACGAATGATCGCCACAGATCCTCCTGGTTATATGAGTTAGGCTGATGTGGTCTAAGACTAGCCGTTTAGGTGCGAAAACTCAAACTACGCTAGAATCAGCGCCGCACGGATGAACAAAATCGCGAAAACTATTCGACTCTTTTCACGTGGCGTGCGCAAGATCGTGACGCGGCCTGGCGAGGCGTGGCTGATGTTGCGGATGGCATGGTGGGTCGCTGTGCTTTCTCTGATGGCTCGTTTTTATTCGTTGCCGCGCGCGCTCGAGATCGTGGCTGGAAAGCAGAAGCGTTCACAAGATACTGTTGATCAAGAGGAACTGGCCCGCGCGATCGATTTGCTTCTTTCCGCTGACGTTCTGGTGTTCAAGCCGATCTGTTGGAAGCGCGCCGCTGTTTTGTATCGATACCTATCGCGCAACGGCACGCCGACGAAGATCATTTTCGGCGTGCGGAATGAAAGCGGCGGCAAGTTCGATGGCCACGCCTGGCTCGAGGCCGACGGCCAGCCGATCCTGGAAAAAGACCCTCCGAATTACGTTGTGACATACAGCTTCCCTTAATCGCGACCTAAAGCTCTTAACGCCGAAGGCGTTCGCTAATTTCAGCCCATGGTTGGAGCGTAAGCGACAACCTTGGGTTAAATCACAAAACCAAAATTAAAACCCTGAAAGGGTTAGCCGGTTGGCGAACCCTTTCAGGGTTGAATATATTTTATTGTTAGCATACCCAGGGTTCTCGTGCCTCGAACCCTGGGCTGAAATTAGCGAACGCCTTCGGCGTTATCGATCTACGGCAGGGCTTCGACGTTGATGAAGAACTTAAAGCTTCCTGTTTGCTGAATGCCAAGCAGGAATCGCACGTCGAGAGTCGCGCCATTCGCCAGCGGCGTCGCCAGCGTTACCGTTTGAGCCCCCATCGACGAATTAAATCCGCCGCCGTTTGGCTGTGACGGTGGTTGCTCAAGCTGGGTTCCCTGAACAGTCACGTTGCTGGTGCCGCTGCCGCACGGTGGACGGTCAACTGTAACCACAACCGCAGTGGAAGTTCGCGGTCGCAAGTCGGCAATGCCGCTCGGCGCCGGGAACGTCGTCAGATCAAGCACACGGAAACGCAAGCGCGTCACGTTCCCTCCAGTGTTATTAACGACGCTCCTGCGGATGTCCAACGTACCAAAGGTCGAGTTGTTGACCGGATCCGACGTGAAGTCGCGAACGCGATTCGGCGGTGACGCTGGAGCGACACAAACGTCGAGCAGATTCACTGCGAATGAGGCATTGCGCTCGATTGGCGAGCTCAGGTTCTCTGGTCCAGGTGCGCCGAGGCGTTGACCTGCACCCGCTGACGTGCCGTTGGTATCGACGAACACGAAATCAGCAGCGTTGTTGTTTGTGTCTTTGAGATTTCCACCGGTCGGGCAGGCGCCGAACGTCGTGATCGAGCCGCCCTTGCCGCAGTTATCACGATAGAACGAGTAATCGATTGAGAAAGGAACGAGTGCGGGATATCCCGTGCCTTCCTTGTAGAGCGTGTTTGCTTCCGAAGTCGAACCGACCGCGTCGATGCGGTTGGCCAGGGTGAAGTCGGCTGGAATACTGGTATTGAAGATCGCAATGCCTGCGTTGTCAGGAATGTCAGTCGTGTAGGTGGCATCGCCGGTCGCGGTGGTTCCGTTACCTGCGGGATAAGAAGCGAGGCTATATCCAACGCTGTTGACACAAAGGTAATGCCCTCTATTGGGGATCACCGTACCGTTAGGAATAACGCACCGAGCTACGCCGTTCGAGGCCGCTACGGCATACCCGGTTCCTGTGAGCGCTGCGACAGTGTGGTCGGCGCCGCTCACGTTTGCGATTTCAATAAACTCATCATTCAGGCCATTGGGACCACGAACGCGGAATTCGGAAATAACGAGTTGACCTGCCGAAGCCACGCTGACCGGCGGGTCGTCAGTTGGCAGAATGTGAATTGAGGGAGTTTTCTCGGCTGCTACGACTTGTCTGGGAGTGACAATCGGCTCAGCAGCCATAGGCGTGATACTGGAACTTGCGCTCGGCAAAGCAACTGTTTGCGGCGCGTACGTGCCCAAAACTATGAAACTATTGTTAGCGGCTTTTTTCTTTTTGGTTTTCTTTGATTTGGTTTGAGACTTTGCAGTCTTGCTCGTCTCGGAACTACTCGAGGCCGGATCCTGGCTTTGGGTCGCGACGCCGGCAAAGGCGACTTGCGAGATCCCAACGGCCATTACAATCAGGCCAGCGAAGATCACGGATCCCCGTAATGACTTGGACATGCCTGTATTCTCCTTTAAAGGTAGGCCCACGATGTTCAGTGTGGCGTTTGTCACCGTACCACGCTTTTTTGAAGCCAGTCAACGAAATTAAACATCACAAATGTAGGTTTATGTACGAATTACGGTAGGAGATAGGACCACTTAAATTTCTGATCTGAAGAACTTGCGGCGGTCCCAGTTGACGAAGATTACATACATGAGGAGCTGATGTGGAAAGCCGATGTTCATCAAGGGGACCGTTGCGACGTGAAACACAAACCCGATTCCGAGGATCAACCAGCGCAGGCGGCGAAAGAAGATTGCGAGCGGAAAAAGTAGCTCCCAGACGAGTATGAACCCGACCGCATATGGCAGGTATTCCCGCACCTGCGGCAACCAGAACGCGCCACGGAAAGCGGTGTCGTGCAGGTTATCGAGCGAATGAAAGATCGCGAGGGCCGGCAGATTGTCTGCGCTCAAGTACTTCCATCCAGCAACACGGAGCTTGATCAGCGCAGAGCTGAAATAAGCCCACGCCAGTAACAATTGCATCAGCAGAATCGGGTACGCGTAGGCAAAAGCGGGTCGTGGCGGTTTGCTGCCGAGGCGATTATCGATCGAGAACGCGTCGCCGCAGGGAGCGAACGCGAGCACCACGAGGAAGTAGATGGCGATCATCTCGTCATGATTGAAGTGTCCGAAGCTACGCAGCAGGCCCTGATAAAACAACACCAGCAACAGCGAAGTCTTCGTTGAGATGACGGTGAACAGTCCGGCTGTGCTCAACACCAGCGACAGTAGCATCAGCGTTTTCAGTGTCAGCATTCCGCGTTGTGTTTGTAGCGCGTCGAAAAAGCTCCACGGCAAAAACTTCATCACACCGGTGGGCCGAAGGATCGTGGGAGGAAGCGAACCGAGTGCTGAGTAGGAAGTGACGACGGTGTCAAAAAGAAAAATGCCGTGCACGAAGAAACGCACGACACCAAGCGCAAAAGGACTCGCGGGAACAACGCGATTTACAATTCCTTGCGCCACGATTCTATAAACTTGTCGTAGTCAGCATAGCGACCACTTTCCCAGCGATACATGTCGAGCCGGATCGCCTTGAGCCGCTTTGGTGACGATTCCGGCTCGCGCTTGTTGTAGATGCTGCCCCACGCCTGTAGCAGATCCGAGATGCGCGCGCCGGGTGGAAGATTCTCGATGCCGCCGAACTGGCGCAGCATCTCTTCGTTCCGTGGGTGAATCGACTTCAGCTTGAACGCCTGGTTGTCGATCGTGGCGTTGACCATGGTCCAATTGCGGCTGTAGAGCGCGTTGGTCAACTGGATCGCAGCGACGTCGATCGTCTCTCCGGAAACTGTTTCGCCACGCAGGATGCAGTAGCTGCGACCGCGCTCGAGATCTCCGCCGGCCATCATCACGTTCCATGCGGCGATAGGATAAAGATTGCGCACTACAAGGAAGGCCCAGAACAGTGGCAGAAAAAGGACGGCCGTGAGTATGGCGTATTTGATGACGAGGCGCTTTGTGGCGTCGTCAGCTTGCGCCCAGGAGTTTGTAAGTTTGGAAATTATCGACAATGCGCTGCACGCTTGATGTGGCTTTGTCAGCCGCGATTTCGTAAGTGGAAGTGATGTCGGCGACGATCTCGCCCATCGACTTGCCCTTTTCGAGGCCCTTCCAGACGACCATCGCCGTCTCGTTCAGTTGATAATATTTTTTCGTGTTGAGATCTACGAGTATTCCCTCGCCGCCGTCGAAGTCTGTGGCGACAACGTGTTTGCCTGGCCTTAGTTCGTTCATGATTATTTCACGGGTTCGAGTTTCGCTTCTGTTCCAGCAGTCGATAAGGCTCCTCTGCCCATCGCTCGCTCATTTCGCGTGCCGTGTTGGAAGCGAGTTTTTGTTTTGCGTCTACGTCGGCGACAAACGCGCGCGTACCGGAAATTTCTTTCGAGTAAACCTTACTCGTGCGCGCGATCGTCTCCAGTTCCTCACTTGAGAGACTGACGTTGAAAAAGTTCAATACGCTTGCGATTACGGGTACAGACAGTTGATTGTAATTAAGCAACATGCTGTTCGCGTTCGCAAGCTTGTACGCGGTTGAGTAGAGGCTTCCGATAGTTCGCGCGCACAATTCTTCGAGGCCCATCTCGCTTGCATCGCCGATTATCGATGACAGCACGCGCCGATCGTTGTCGATGAGCCACGGTGGTAAGTCTCGCATGTTTGAGACGATCGTCTCGACTGGATCTCTGTAAAGAAAAAGCCAGGGCACGGCAGGCCAGATGCGTTTGATACGTTCGAGCTGAGCGAAGCTGCAACACGCAAACTTGATGAAGAGGTGTTGTTCAGTGCCGGTGCGGCGTTGGGCGAGTGTGTGGACCACGCCGCGCAGAAAAACTGAGTAGAGCGATTCTTTGACAGGGTTATCGGCGTCAGTTATGAAGCGAGCGATTAGTTTGTCGATCGCGTTTGCTTCGGAGAGGACGATTGACTTGGAGACTGCGCGACACGCATTGGCGACGAGTGTCGAGCCGCAACGTGACGAGTGAAAGATAAACCCTGTTGGATGGACACTCTCTAACTGCTTCTCCAATTGCAGCAGCACATCAAATTCAGTAAATCGTTCGACTCGATTCTCTCTTCTCGCACGCTCGACTGTTTGCTGGAAGAACGGCTCCGTCAGGTCAATACCCGACATCTCCATCCACACCAACCCCGGCCGTCCCTCAACAACAACAGCATCCACCGGCAACCAGCCTTTCAGATCTTTGCGCACCTTAAATCCTCTAAAAGCGGGGGCAAGCCCCTCTTCCTGACTTGTTCTCTTTCAAGGCGTTCTGTC
>DATFDT010000168.1:0-2857 GCA_035251975.1 Pyrinomonadaceae bacterium
AAGTCGTTATACATGCTCTTCTCTGTGCAGTCTCTGCGCTCTCTGTGCCTCTGTGGTGAAGATTGCTTAGGAAAAACAACCACAGAGACTCAGAGAACGCAGAGGTTGCACAGAGAAATCAGACTTTTCGGGCAAAGCCGCATGAAGTGACTAACTCTTGATCAACTTACCAATTAATTCTTCCAGCTCGTTGAAATCAATCGGTTTTGTAACGTAGGAATTGCAGCCCGCATCCATTGCTTCCGACTGAAAGTCAGACGTGTCGTGGGCCGAAACCGCGATGATGGGCGTTGACTCGCAGTCCGGAAGCTGGCGAATCAGACGCGTCGCGGCAAGCCCGTCGATCACCGGCAGACTGAGATCCATCAAAATCAGTCGCGGAGATTCCGATCGGGCGAGCTTCACTGCCTCCTCGCCGTTCATCGCTTCGATCACCGTGTAACCCGACATCTCGAGCAATCGTCGCATCATAAACCGATTATCTTCCGTGTCTTCGACCAGCAAGACGGTGAGTGGCTCGGCCTTCTCCATCATTTTCACACCTGACTTTGCGCTCAAATTCTACCTTTCCCACCCCTCGCAAGTTATTGATTTTACTGTATGACTAGAATACGCGCCCATTTTTTGATAACATCCCGCATCGAAACGCAACACAAAAGGATCTTAGGCCAGCGTTTAATTAATACACTCGAACTGGCGTGAGTCCCCCTCCCCCTGCGGCCCCTAATTTAGAGAGACGAGAAAGATTTGCCCAGATGAAGACTGCAATGTCGAGGCCCGAAGAGACTGAACGACTCCAAGACCTCGGGCGAGCTTCAATGCAAATAGTTCATGACCTCAAGAATCAGCTAAACGGTCTCAAACTCTATGCCACGTTCCTGCGACGACGGATCGAGAAGAACGATCGTCCCGGCGACGAGCAGGAGACGATCGGCAAGTTGATTAACGGTCTCGACCGCGCCGCCGACGATTTGTCGACGATTGTGAAATACGGGCAGCCGGTTGAGTTGAAAAAACAGCCGGGTGTCGAGTTGGACAAAGTCCTGCGCGGTGTCTGCGCTACTGCCACCGAGGGCGGCTCGCGGATAGTCCTGGATTCGAGTTCAGACTCGGTTCAGGGCAACCTCGACCTGATTAAGCTGACAGAT
The DNA here is from genome assembly GCA_035251975.1 of Pyrinomonadaceae bacterium. Lineage (GTDB taxonomy): Bacteria > Acidobacteriota > Blastocatellia > Pyrinomonadales > Pyrinomonadaceae > PSRF01. The sequence continues at coordinate 1,149 of DATFDT010000168.1, forward strand.
GCTTTCAAGTGGCTATGTGCAGGCGCGATCAAGCACAAGCAGAATCTGGACGAAGACGGTGAGATTTTCGTAACGACAAAATTGTCTGATGGCGCACAGGCTGTGATCGAGTGGTCGGGCTTGCGCGAGTTGGATCACGATCCGTTTCGTACGTTCGCGGGCAGCGACGAGGTCAAGCTGGCGCTCGCGGCGAAGATCATTGAGGCCCACGGCGGCTCGGCAAAGTTCATAGACAGGAAGTTCGTTGTTCAGCTTCCGCTGAATGGATAATTCTTAACTTTATACAATACGGGAGTAATCATCATGCCCCAAGGCGCAGCGACATCGAGAGAGGAGAAAAAGGTGGAGAACAAAGAAGTGCGGATTCTGGTAGTAGATGACGAACCAACAATGTCCGACTCTCTGCGGCAGAATTTCGTCGAAGAAGGTTACTCTGTCGACACCGCCGCCACGGGAGCGGCCGCAATCGAGCTTTTTGATCAGGGCGGCCATCACCTCGCTATTTGCGACCTGCAACTGCCCGACGTGGATGGTATGGAAGTGTTGCGTCACATGAAAGACGCAAAACCAACCACTGAAGTGATCGTAGTTACGGGTTACGGTTCGGTTCAGAAAGCCGTCGAAGCAACTAAAGCCGGCGCATTCTACTTTGTTGAGAAGCCATTTGATTTCGAACAGCTACAGCCGCTCGTCGAGAAAGCGCTTGAACGTCGCGAGCTGGTTGCGGAAACAGCGAACATGCGGCGCCAGCTCTCCACACGTGCCGAGTATTTCAACATCATTGGCGCGTCGAAACCGATGCAGCAGATTTACGAGACGATCGAATCTGTCGCGAAGTCAGATGCCAACGTGCTGATCGTGGGCGAGTCAGGCACGGGTAAAGAATTGATTGCGAATGCGATTCACTACCAATCGCTGCGTTCGAAAAAACCGTTCATCAAAGTGAACTGCGCGGCACTGCCGAAAGAGTTGATCGAATCCGAGTTGTTTGGTCACACGAAAGGCGCGTTCACTGGCGCACACGCAGATAAAGAAGGATTGGTCCAACACGCTGCGGGCGGCTCGTTGATGCTCGATGAAATTGCGGAGATGCCGATCGAGTTGCAGCCGAAACTTCTGCGCGTGTTGCAGGAGAGAAGTTATCGCAAGATCGGATCGGAAAAGACTTACGCTGTCGACTTTCGTCTCGTCTGTTCGACCAATCGTCCACCGGCTGATGCGATTCGCGACGGCTTGCTACGCGACGATCTGTTTTATCGCATCTCAACGATCACGATTCACGTGCCACCGTTACGCGAGCGCAGTGAAGATATCCAACTCTTGACCGAGCACTTCCTGCACATGTATGCGCAGAAGTATGAACGGCCGATCACGGGTGTTTCGCAGGCAGCGTATCAGCGACTGTTTGGTCACTCGTGGCCCGGAAATGTGCGCGAGCTGCAGAATGTGATCGAGCGCGCAGTGCTGCTCGCGAAAGACAAACAGATCGAGCCGATCGATCTGCCTTTCGATAACGGAACGCTTCCGGAAGGAACGTCGTCGAATGTTACGTGGGATGTGCCACCGAACATGACGCTCGAAGACATCGAGCGCCTCGTGATTGAAAGAACTCTGCAACGAACCGGGGGGAACAAGCAGGCAGCGGCCAATCTCTTAGGCATCTACCGGCCGCGACTTTACAGCAAAATAAGGAAGTACAACATCGACGT
>DATFDT010000169.1:0-3382 GCA_035251975.1 Pyrinomonadaceae bacterium
CGGGGGCAAGCCCCTCTTCCTGACTTGTTCTATTTCTGAAAGACTTTTCAATTACCCGGCCTGGCCGGTGAAGACGCCCGTATCTACGCTCTTCGGGTTACCCAAAACAACGAATCTAATATTCTTCATATACTTCTGCGAGACGCGCTGAATATCCGCGGGTGTCACGGCTGTCAGCTTCTCGAGGAAGTTGACTGAGTTTCTCCATCCACCGCCAATTAACTCATACTGCGCGAGCTCACCAGCCTGCGCAGCATTCGTCTCCTGGCCGAGGTAATACGTCGTCAGATACTGGGCCACGACCGCCTGAATATCGTCAGCGCCCACCGGCTCAGTCTGCAAGCGCGCGATCTCGCTCAGCATCACGCGTATTGACTGATTGGCATCCACGGCCGTCACATACAAACCACCGACATTCGCCGCCTGCGTTCGCAGAAACGCATCCGGCGCGTACGACAGATTTCGCCTCACACGAACTTCTTCAAACACACGATCGCGCAACATCGAGCTCGCAATACGCATCGCGTAAATGTCAGGCGACGTCAGCGACGGCGCCGTGAACAACCCCTGGATGTAGTTCGTCGGTAACTCGCGCGGCGTGACTTCCACGGTGGATTTATCAAACGCGAGCTGCGGGAGCGGCTTCGGCGTGTAGTTACCCTTTGGCAACTTGCCAAAGCTCGCGGTCACGAGCCCGCGCACGTCGTTCGGATTCAGATCGCCCACGATCACGAGCAACAGCCGCGACGTTTCCATCAGCTTCGTGTGATATGCGCGCAGATCCTCCGGCGTGAGCTTCGCAACTGTTTCCGGCGTGCCGCTCGTGTTGTTCACATACGGATGACCAGCGTAAGCCACGCGCTCCTGCAACTTTTGCAGGTACACGTCGGGATTGTCAGTATCGTCACTGAGCCCGACGACCTGTCTCTGCTGCACTAACGCTACGTCTTCTTTCGTAAACGACGGCCGCAGCGCCACGTCAGTAAACATCTCCCACGAGCGATCGAAGTGCATGCGCGTGCTTGCCAGCGACAGCACGGAATAATCGTTGTTTGAGCTGCTGCCGATCACCGTGCCCATGCGTGACAACTCACTGCGCATTTTTGCACGCGGAAAGTTTGCGCTCGCTTCAGTCGCCGCACTGAGCATCAACGTCTCGATGCCCGCGTTTTCCGCGTTGATGTTCGACGCGCCGCCGCGAATAAACAGACCTGCCGCGACGGTCAAACTTCCTTCACGTCGCTTCAGCAATACTTTCAGACCGTTAACTTCAAACTCGCTGACAAGCGCCGCCTGCTTTGCAACGACGCTGTGAACAGTCTCCTGTGATTGCGGTCCTCCTTGTTTAGAGGTTTGTTGAGGTTGAGTCGCTTGCGAATAATCCGTGCTCGCGACAAACATCATCGCGACCAGCAGCGCACTGCTGATCAGCCGTCGCAGCGATCTAGCGCGAAAAGACATACCCGACTGTTGTTCTGACTGGTTCATAAATTGGCTCATGATTGTCCTGACGTTCTACTGTCCGATTAACTCTTCCGGTGTAAGCTTGACTCGCGCTTGAGCGTCGCTCGACATGAGGGCGAGACCGACGTGCGGCTTGCCCTGGATGTATGTGGTGATGTAGCGGCTGATGTCGGCACGCGACGTGGCGCGCAACCTTGGCAGGTAACCGCGGAAATATTCGAGTCCCGTCGAAGCCCACCAGAAACTCAGCGTGTGTGTGTAGTCGCTCAGCTTCTCGCGCGAGTAAAGATCGTCGGCTTCGAGTAAGGCCTTGGCGCTTTCGAGCTGTTCGTCGGTGTAGTAGTCCTTGTCGTTGAAGTGGGCCACTTCTTCGTACAGCGCTTTGATCGCCGCGTGTGCTTTGTCGGGAGTGGTTTGCGCGATGAGTGCGATTGGTCCAACGTTGCGCTGCGTGTAGTAGCTCAAATCAACCCCCGTCACCAAACCCGTATCGACGAGATTTCTCTGAAAGCGCGAATTCGGCTGACGCAGGATGAACGAGAAAACGTCGGCTGCGTAAGTCGCGGGATTGTCTTTCCCGATCGACGGCCCTTGCCAGCCGATGTTGATGATCACGTTCTGCACTGGTTGCTGAATCACTGCGCCTTCACTCTTCGGGAGCGGCGGATGTTCGACAAGTGGAAACTCGACAAACGGATCTTTCTCGCGCCTCGGCCAGTCGCCGTAAAGCTCCTGCGCCATTGCGAACACTTCCGTGGGATTCACGTCGCCGGTCAGCACGAGCGCCGAGTTGTTTGGAACGTAGTAACGACCCTGAATGAGCCGCATCATGTCGGTCGTGGCGCCGCCCACTGTCTGGCGGTTTCCGAGTGCGTTTTTGCGGCTGGGATACTTGTAAAAGAGACGATCGTTCATCTCTCTCGCCAGGTAAAAGAACGGGTTCGACTCGTTGCGATCGATCTCGCCGATCACCACCTGCTTCTCACGACCAAACTCGCGCTCGTCAAACAGCGGATAGCGCACCGAGTCTTTCATGAATTGCATGGCCGTACGAAGATTCGGGCTCGTCGTGGTGAAGTAGTAATCAACTACTTCTTCGCGCGTGGTGCCGTTGTAAGCGATGCCCTTTTGGCCGATGGCGCGCACGTAATCTTCAGCGTCTCTGATCGCGCGGTTCTGCTTGAAGAACATGTGCTCGTAAAGGTGCGACAGGCCGTTCAGCTCGGGCGGTTCCGTGTAAGAGCCGTTTCGTACTGCGAGTTCGATCGTGACGAGCGGGATCGAGTGATCTTCGAGAATGATGATCTCGAGGCCGTTCGGAAGCACCTTGCTGATCAGGTTTGCTTCCGGAAGTCGCGCCGGAGCGGCTGCGGTCGCGGGTGCTGTGGTTGGCTTCGTCGAACGCTGTTGCGCGGAGACCGGCATTAACAACGTTAGTAGAAGCAGAAAGACGAGCGAACTTCGTTTCACTGATAACTCCATATGCTGGAAATTGATGTTAATAGTGGGGAAAAGGTTATCTTGAATCTTGTAAATCCTGCAAATCTTGTCATCTTGTTACAGTCTTTTACAGGATTGCACGATTTACAGGATTAACAAGATCATTTTTTGATCATCGCTTTGGCTTTTTGGCGGAGGGCGGTGCGATAGGGCGCAGCGTCGGTGCCTGCTGCGTTCGATAACCATTGAATGCGCGGAGTGCCGCGCGGGGTGGTTTCGCCGGTTATCTGCATCGAGTAAGTGCGTTCGTCATTCGGTACGAACAGGACGACCCGCCGGAGGTTGCGGCTTTCGCTCGGATCCTTTCCGGTAAACAACAACTCCTCAAAACCGTCTTCATCAGCGTCGACGATTTCAGAGCTCCAGTTCGCATGACTGAATCCTTTCGCGTCAAGTCGTCCCTGGGCGCTGAGTCGAA
>DATFDT010000170.1:0-8065 GCA_035251975.1 Pyrinomonadaceae bacterium
TTATTCAACCGCAGCGGGTGGCCACGGAGGGCCACCCCTACAGTTGTTATCCTTCACTCAAATTCGCTCGATCTAACGCGGCGTTCAGACCAAAATCCTGCACGCTCGTTGAGCTGCGTTTGAAAAGAGAATTGAAGGGACGTCTGCCACCGGCGGCGTTCGCCGGTGGCTCGACCTTGTCAGCGAAGACTTTGCTCGCCAGGTTGAAAAGATCGGTCGTCACTAACGATCCGGGAGCCGAATCGACGAGCGGCTGGCCGAGATTGATCGAATTTACCGCGGCTTTGTAGTCGCTCTGAATAAAAGCAACCACGCGCTCGCCGAGAAAGTCTTCGACCTGCTTCTGGTCCAGCTCGATATTCTTGCTGTAACGATTGACCACGAGTCGCACCTTCTTACGCGCGTATCCGAGCCGGTCGAATATCTCGAGCGCCCGGCGCGTGCTGCGAATCGCATGAATCTCGAGTGTCAACACCATGAGGATCTGATCCGCATGGTCCAACGCCGAGATAGTGACGGAGTCGAAGCTGTGCGGCGTGTCGACAACGACATTGTCATAACGCTGTCGCAGCAGCTCCATCACTTCATAAATGTGTTTCGGCTCGATATCCTCAGCGCTCTCGGCCTTCGTCGGCGCCGCGAGCAACGAAAGGTTCTTCGAATGCGGCGTGATGTAGCTGGCCAGCAGTGCGTCGTCGAGTCGATCGCGGTTCTCAACCACGTCGGCGAGTGAGAACTTCGGCTTCAAACCGAGCAACAGTTCCAGATCGCCTGACTGCAGATTGAGATCGACGAGCACCGTCGGACTCTTTTGCGTCATCGCGAGGTTCGTCGCGATCAGGCTGGTGCCGCAACCGCCTTTCGGTGAAAACACGGCGACAACATGCCCGCGCTTCTTCGGCTCGTGATCGGCATGTTCCACCGCGAACTCGGCGGTGCGGCCGATGACGGTAATCAGCTCGTCGTCGTTGATCGGCAGGCGAATAAAATCACGCGCACCGGTGCGCATACCGCGCAGGATCAGGTCCGGTGAGCAGTCTCGCGAAGCGCAGATAACGGCTGTCGCAGGACACTCGTTTACGATTCGCTGCACGAGTTTCAGCGCCGGCTCACCCATGTGATTCATATTGATCACCACTCCCGACGGACGCAGACGACAGGTTTCAGTAAACACCTGCTCCGCATCGTCACTTGTCATCAGGAGGCTCGCGCCCGGGTGTGCGCTAAGTGCACGACTCAGCTCGCGCGAGTCGGTGGCATCTCTACTGAGTACTATGAATGTAAGAGTTCGTTTCATTGCTGATAATTACCCTTTTCCTTGCCCTGTTCCTGTTTTTCAGAACGATATAAGCATTTATGGTGCAACGATCGGATCGGGTATCCGGCCCGCGCTTTCTGCCGTTAACGTCGTAACGTAATTCGGCATGGTTAATGTTTGTCGCGCGAAGGGGATACTTAAGTTAAATGTGTAATTCGTTATTTCTACCGTAGCTGTTCCCAGGTTGGTGCCGTAGTCGGTCGCATGGGTAACGCTTACGTTTGTTATGGTCAGTCCATTGATCAAAGGCGGGCCGGTCTCAACGCAGGTACTCGGATTTATGTTACTTTCACCAAAGACGACAACCTGCTTCACACAAAATTTGTCGATGGTTGTCTTGTCGTGTAATACGGCATAGCGCGCTCCTCGACGAGCTGCATCAGTCAAGGCGTTGTGGGTATAAAGCAGGCGCCCAAACTCGATGATTCCGAAGATGATCATGAAGAACACGGCTGAGATGACGACAAATTCCGCCATCGTGGTACCCCGCTCTCCTGTTTGATTCTTCCTCATCTCGCTGAAAAACTCCTCAAGCTCTAGTTAATCTGGTAATACATCGTTATGCTCGGAGCGATGGGAAGGTTTAATGAAAGCCCCGTTCCCAAAAGGGCGCCGATATTGAAAATGGGTGCATAAACCAATGGTGAGGCGCCACCTGCACCCACAGTCGGGCTGCATGGGGTTGTCGCTCGCGGAATGCGTACCGTGACATTGAGAACCTTTGGTGATCCAGTTGATTCGACACATATGTTCGCCGCCGACAAACCCCTAACCAGAGGTTTATCACTTGGTCCACATGCTAGTTTCCCGCAAACCGCGAGGCTCTGAGCTCTTCCGATTTCCTGGGCGGTGAGGGGGTGATTCGATAAGTAACGGGCTGCAGTGCGAGTCGCCTTGGCCACCGTATTGTAGTTTTGAAAGTAGCGCCCAAACTCGCAAACACCAGCGAGCATGACGGCCAGGAACGGCACGAGAATAGCTAGCTCCGCCAGCGCACCACCATCTTCGCGCCGAAGCAGATCCTTAATTCGCTTGGTTGCTGTGAATCTGCGATCCATAAAACTTTCCCTCTAACGGTAAAGAACAGGCGTCACAATGTTTGATGTGGTTGTGCCACCGGGTGCAACACCGGTGGTACCGGTGACGTTCTGCCCGGTGTATTCGAGTCGTATATCTCCATTTGTTCCAATGGCTTGATTCCTCATGAAGAAGGCGCCGAATCCGCGCGCCGCTACATTGCCCGACGAACCCGTCGGCCAATCTTCAACATAAGTGATAGGAAGAACGAGTATTCGCCGCTCAGGAACTCCTGCGTGACCATCGGCGGGAGCCTGGAAAGGATTGCGTGCCTGGTACTGCTGGAATGAGATCCCGGGCCAGGTTTCATTAGCGCCGCTTCCGCTGGGTACTCCTTGAGCAACGTTGGTATCTGGTGGAAAGGAAGAACTGTAGGCCATTGGACCACCAGGTTGGTAGCGGTCGAAACGCACGTTCAGACCATCGCTGATCGGGCCTGCGCAGGCGCCGGTTTGCACGGGCATCGAGTCGCCTACACTCGTGAGTCCACACTGGCAGTCTTCTCCGTAAGCTTTCAAAGCATCCCGGACGTCGTCGCAGCCTGATCCCGCGCATCCGAGAATTCCTAGGTTTCCGGGTGACGGACCGCCACTGCCGGCCGAGCGCACGGTGTAGGTACATCCCTTGCAAAATTGTCTTGTGGGATCGCAAGCGGGAGTGCCATCCGTGTAGGTATGAATCGGAGGCCTCGGCGGGCTTGTGCCGGTGATGGGCGGGTCTCCGCAATCACCCCAAAACTCAGAGTTAAAGATACAAGTTGTGTTCGAAGGGCCACATTGAACCGCTGACAGCGGGAATGGGCAGTACTTGGTATTGCCGGGTTTTGATAGGCCTGAGATCGCTTTAGCACTTAAATTCTGCGTGGTCCCCAGAATGGGAACGGCAAAGATCATGTTAACGGGAACCGTCGGTGTGGTAACCCTGATGAATCGAATATTCGGATTTCCCTCTGCGTCATCTTCACTTATATAAGGACCGTCTAGATTGACCGCGAACCTGACAAGGTTACGCTGGGTGGTTGTATCCATCACCGCTGCAAACGTGCGGTTATCGAAGTTGTACTTGTTTAGGTTCATCGTGTCGACGGCACGATCCACCGCCGTGGTAATGCGTTCCGGGTGGGGAAGAGTCAGCGCAGATGCGCCTGCGAGTGCTGCTGCGTCAGCTGCGTTCTGCAACTCGGTTTTGGCGAGATAGAAATGGCTCAGATCAACGCCGAGTCCGACAGCCAAAAACAGGAACAGAGCTGAGAGCACAGTGTAGGCAACCACGTTTCCGCGTTCTTTTCTGCGCCTCGAAGCTCTGGAATAATGTTTCAGTTTCATGACCTTACTCCTTGATGTGGTTAGGTCCTTCTTTTGTGCCACGGGGTGATAACCAAGTGACCCTGATTATCACCCTCTCAGCAAAACTCACGCTCCTGGGCTAAAGGGGGCGTTACCCGTTTAGGGCGCGAGTTTCGTGGCGCTGCTGGTCGGGGCCGTTTTTGTCTTTTCTTCAGTTTTGACTGCGCCATCGCCAGACGGTGATGACGGTGTCGCTGGTTGTACCGGCACGATCTTCTTCGGAGCTTCGGGTGTAGCTGCAGGGGCTTGCGAGCCGCCCGTCCCGAAACCACTCGCGCCCGAGATCCCTTCACCCTTCGGCTCGAGTCCAAGTGGTGAACCGTTCTTTAGACCATCGAGGGTGCGCATCGTCGGTATATCGTCGCGATTGACCGGCTTGACGAGATCCGCAGTGACGATGAACACGAGCTCGGTTTCGTTTTTCTGGAACTGCGTCGACTTGAAAAGGTTTCCGATGATCGGAATGTCGCCGATGACCGGCACCTTCGACAGGTTGCGCGTTTCGCTGTTATCGAGCAGACCGGCGAGAGCAAAGCTCTGACCGTCGCGTAGCTCAACACCTGTATGAGCGCGTCTGGTGCGCAGTGCGGGAACAACAAAACCCTGGAACCGGACGCCGTTTGCGAAGTCGATTGTCGAAACTTCCGGTTCGAGCTCGAGCCTGATGTGATCTTCGTCGATGATGGTTGGTTTAAAGTTCAAACGTACGCCATATTCCTTGAACTGGATCGTGACCGAGGTGCCGCTGCCACCGCCGCCGCCTTGCACAACCGGAATCGGAAACTCACCACCAGCCAGGAAGCTTGCGACCTGTCCGTCCATCGCAATAAGGTTCGGTTCGGCCAACGCGCGCAACGTGCCGCTCTGCTGCATGGCGCGAATCATTTGCAGCGTGTTGCCGCCCATGAGAAACACGTTCGTCGCGCCAGCGAATGTTGAATTCAGCACGCCGCCTACGACGTCGCTGAGTGAAGCAGGACCACCACCGCTGATGAAGCCGCCCGCACCCGGGCTGCCCTGGTAAGCGAAAGAGGCGCCGAGATCGCGCAGCTTGTTCTTGCTGACTTCCGCGACACGAATCTGAAGCTGGACTTGCGTCGCGTTTTTCACCGGCGAGCCAAGCATGTTCACCGTCTTGAAACCGGCAGCCTGGACCACGCTATCGGCCTGGGCCGCAGTCGCTGGATCGGCAACCGTGCCGGAAAGCACGACCGAGCCGTTGGCCTGGCTCAAACGAATATCGTCCTTTGGAAACAGGGCGCGGATCTGTGAATCGATGAGCGAGAGGTTCGCGCGCACAAACACATCGAAGACGATGAACTTATCGTCTGATTTTTCCCAGGCGATGAAGTTGACCTGGCCAAATCCCTTGCCGTTGACGAGCACCTGGTCGGGACGGACCATGACGGCTTCTGCGATCTCCGGATTGGAGATGGAGAACCGACCGATCGGCCGATCGAAGTTGATCACGCGAGATTGGCCCACCAGCACGTTGATCGGAATGGCCTCTTTAACGTTGCTGCTGAACGATGCGTCGTAAGTGGTCTCCTGGGCGTGAATGGTGCTCACCAAACCGAGACTCAACGTCGCAACTGTTACCAGCAGCAAATGGATGACGTAGGTACGATTAGAAAATAGAGCCAACATTTTCGGGTTCTCCTTAAAAGCGGAATTCGGAGTAGATGCCTTCTGCGTGGTCATTGGGGCGACATCCTCTTACTGTGGGAAATCCTGGATTTCTTTCTTTGCACCCTTGATTACCTCGACCGTTGGTCGTGCGGCTACGGGTGGCTGTGTAACTTTCGGCGCGGAAGCTGTTTCTTTAACAACCGGACGCGGTGCGATCCGGCGCGGTGACGTTGGGGCTGCTTTGGGAGTTGAAGTTGAGCCGATGCCAGGCTCGGGAACGAGCATGGCGCGCTCGCCGCTCAGGAGGGTTCTCTTGTTTGCGCCTGATGTTTGTTCGTCTGCCTGGTCCACCGAGTTGCGCATCACGAGCTGAAGTTTTCCTTCACTCGAAGCGAGCGCGAGTTTCTCTGTCTGCTCGGGCGTGACCTGAAGCGTAACGGCCCTCACGGAACGTTCAACTTCACGATCGTTCTTTGGTTTATCGATGTTCTGACCGCTGGCGAGCACCTTGATGTTTTGCAGGACGATCTTTGAGATCGTCTCGTCATTCGCGGTGCCTTTCGGAGGTTGAATCACGACCACGATGTCGACCAGAGTGCCCGGCATGATGAAGCCGGAAACGCCAACTACATCGTCAACCTTCACGGTCATTGCGCGGTATCCTTCAGGGATGACTGACGACAAACCGCCGAGTGAGCCAACTGGAGCCAACTTGGATTCTGTAATCGGATCTTTGGGCGAGATGGGGGAAATCACCACACGACCAACCAGGTTCTCGTCGATCTTGCCGATTGCTCCTACCGGAGTAACATCCGCGGGAAACTGCGCGACCGTCAGTTGTTCGGGAATTATTCGCGAGCCAACCGGGATCTCGACCTTTGCGACAACGACGTCGTTGGTGCGGTTAAAAGTCTGTGCGCTCAGCAGATACTGTTTGACTGAAACCGCGGCGATCAAGCCGAAGGTAATCGCAGCCAGCAGAGCAATGATTAAACGCTTATTCCGCATGATGATTAATCTCCATTTCGTCTCAAAAACTGCGGCTCTTGGTTAAAACTGAAACACGGCCGCTGCAATCAGGCTGCCGAGCATGATGGCGACGCCGTAAGGGATCGTGTGTTTACGATCGGGAGGTATTGCGAAACGTGGCATCTCCCAGCCGGGCATGATGCCGACGAAGATTCTTAAAACGCCGTGTAACGTTGAAAAGATGGTCCCCGAACGAAGCATCGTGTAAATAGCGAGCACTGCGCCCAGCATCACGACCACTACAAAGGTCATCGGCACCATCGAAACTCCGATGACGCTGCCGACAGCGCCAAACAACTTCACGTCGCCCGCTCCCATGGCGCCAAACATATGGATCAGGAGCATCGGGAGGAACGCGAGTGCTAATCCTTCCAGACTCGTCAACGCCCCATTCAGTCCGCCAAAACTAATATTGATGGTGAGACCACCAATGAGGAGACTCAACACGAGCATGTTTGGTATACGGCGATAGCGAACGTCGTAATACACGATGAAGATCGCCATCGGAATGAGAAGCAATAGTTTCATGACATCAGGGGACACCGGCATTTTCACTCCGCACTTATCATTGGAATTAGCCTGGTTGGACAGGGCTATTTTTGAACTTCGTTTGCTACAGTGCTCATCTTGATGTTGATGGCTGTACCGAGCACGTTGTAGACAATAATCGCGATGGCAACCAGAATAGCCGTGCCCACCGCGTACTCCGCTAATTCCGCCCCTTGTTCGTCGTTCACAAAACTGCCTAGATAGTTCATCGGTTATCCTCCGACGAGTAGAAAGGGTTCGTCACGAGATGCGTGGCGAACCTGGTCGACTTTTGCCTTTTAGAAGTTAATCTTGGCATTCGATACTTTTGCTGCTGTGCCGCTGTTGCTGTCGTTTATGGCTGCACCAAGCAGGTTGTAAACAATGACCGCAATCGCGACCAGAAGCGCTACGGCAACTGCGTATTCCGCCAACTCAGCCCCCTGCTCGTCCTTAACCAGGTTCAGAAATCTTGTTTTCAAGTTCATCACTTTGACCTTTCGAGAGAATCAGAACGGAAGGACGGGAGCCAGCTAAAGGCAAACCGGCTCCCGTTAGCTTGAGCGCTTTAGTTAAATTTCGCGGTCTTGATGGTGCTGCCGGTGGCGCTGTTTGAGTCGTTTATGGCTCTACCGAGCAGGTTGTAAACGATGACGGCGATTGCCACTAGCAGAGCCACGGCGACGGCATACTCGGCCAATTCAGCGCCGGTCTCGTCCTGCAAAAAATTCTTCAGCATGGTGTTCTCCTTAGGATTAAAGATTAGGTCTATCGCGAGCCGTCGCTTCAGGTAGATGGAACTGCCCGAAGGACGTAGAAGCATAGGCGTCATCCCAGGAATCCTGAGCTGATCGCTTCCTGCCGATCACGGCAATGCTTCGTATGAGCGAGACTCATGGCAACGGTCATGCCAACTCGGATTTGAGGGCGACGGTGGTCCAATTCCACCGCTGAAGCCCGCGAGTTTACTGGCTGGGAACGATCGGACAGGTGTGGTGCAGCCGTAGCAAGAATTCTTGGCTGAGCACGCGCGAGTGCTCGCTGGCGAGCAGTTGCAACATAGCGAAGCACAAGAGCGCGTCGATGAGAGAACAAGTCAGGAAGAGGGGCTTGCCCCCGCTCGCCCAATCCAAGCAGC
>DATFDT010000171.1:0-6259 GCA_035251975.1 Pyrinomonadaceae bacterium
GCTACGACACCGATGAAGTCACCATCACGCACTACCACAACGCCCTGCATTGCCTCGGCCGCCTTCGTGTCACTCGACACGAGCTTTGCATCGAGCGCCGATGGTCTAACGATGCGACCGTAAAGCATGCCTTCGCGTCGCCGGTCAGTCGTGTATTGATGTTTTCCGGTGACGAAATCACGACCATCAACTTTCGGAACAGACGTGCCGGCCACGGTCCAATCTTTCGCCGCTGTTATCGCGACGTCGGCGGGGATCGTCTTGACGAGTTTTTGACCCTTTGCGACTTCAGCGAGCGTCAAAGATTGCGATGCATCGTGATTGACGAAACGCGCGTTCACGATCCGAACTGACGCGGGCTCGACTTTCCACTGCTCGGCGGCGAGTGCGATCAGCGTCTCGCGCGCGGCGGCGGCTGCTTTACGCAACTGCGGCGCCATGCGTGGCGTTGTGAGACTGCCGAAAGTGCCCATATCGAACGGCGTGAGATCGGTGTCGGCCATGACGATGCGAATCGTGTCGAGCGGAACGTGCAGCTCTTCCGCAACTGCCTGCGTCAGCGACGTGCGAATGTTCTGACCGATTTCGACTTTGCCAGTGAAGACTGAGACCGTGCCCTTTTCGTCGATATGGATCCACGCGCCGATATCGTTTGAAATGCGTTGATTTCCGCGGCCTGCGCCTGATTCGCCCTGCTCCTGCTGCGCAATCAGATTAGTCACCGGCACGATCAGCGCAATGCCGCCGCTGAACGCTTTCAGAAACTGGCGACGATTGAAGTTGAAGTTATAAGTTGGACCAGCGAATAGCTCGTAGCGCTCTTGTTCAAGATCGTACTCGTTCATTCGGCCACCTCCTTCGCTGTTCCGCTTGCGATCTCGATCGCCTTGACGATGCGCGGGTACGTGCCGCAGCGACAAACATTCGCGTCCATATGTTTGACGATCTCATCGCGACTCGGCTTTGCGTTCTTCTTCAAGAGCGCTGCGGCGGCCATAATCATTCCTGACGTGCAGTAGCCGCATTGCAACGCGTCGGCTTTGAGAAACGCTTCCTGCAACGGGTGCAGCTTGCCGTCTTGCTCCATGCCTTCGATCGTCGTGATCTGCTTGCCGCTGACACGACTAACAGGCGTCACACACGAACGCATTGCCTGGCCCTCAACCAATACGGTGCACGCGCCGCATTTCGCTTCGCCGCAACCGTACTTCGTTCCAGTCAGATTCAAATAGTCGCGCAGGACGTAGAGCAGAGGTGTTTGCGAGTCGACGTCAACGCGCAGCTTCTTTCCGTTCACGTTCAGACTAGTTACATTTGGCATAGCGCCTGATAGTTTAGCCAGAAAGTAGCCGCGGATCTATGCAGATGAACGCGGATCAGATCCGCGTTTATCCGCGTAAATCCGCAGCCTCACTTCCCTAAGACACAGAAATGCGATAACTTGCAATCATGAGCACTGTAACTGAAGAAACCCCGGAAATAACTGAGACAACAACAGACAAATGGGTCTACCTCTTCGACGAAGGACCCGGCGACGACAAAGCACTGCTCGGCGGTAAAGGCGCCGGATTGTGTGAGATGACGCGCGCGGGACTGCCCGTGCCACCCGGACTCGTCGTGACCACCGAAGCCTGCAACGCCTTCTTCGACAACGACAAAAACTTCCCCGACGGCATGTGGGACCAGGTCAAAGACGGCCTCAAGCGGATCGAGGAGAAGGTCGGCAAGAAGTTTGGCGATCCGAAGAACCCGCTGCTCGTGTCGGTGCGCTCGGGCGCTGCGTTCTCGATGCCGGGCATGATGGACACAGTGCTCAATCTCGGGTTGAACGAAGAAACAGTACAGGGTTTGGCGGAACAGACGGGCGATCTGCGTTTCGCACTCGACGCGTATCGACGATTCGCGGGGTTGTTTGGCGAGATCGTGATGGGCGTCGCGCACGAGAAGTTTGAGCGTGTGCTCGATCGCTTTAAAGCACAGACACAAGGCGGGAAGGATACAGACCTCGGATCGGATCACTTGCGCGAGATCATCGCGGCTGAGAAACAGATCATAACGACTGAGCAGTCGCCGATTCCCGAGGATCCTTACGAGCAACTGCGCGTCGCGATCGCGGCGGTTTTCAACTCGTGGATGGGACGTCGCGCGATCGACTATCGCCGCATCAATCGCATACCTGACACGTTGGGCACAGCGGTCAACGTGCAGGCGATGGTCTTCGGAAACATGGGCGCGGGCAGCGGCACCGGCGTCGCCTTCACACGCAATCCGTCGACAGGCAAGAAAGAGCTTTACGGTGAGTATCTGCTGAATGCGCAGGGCGAAGACGTGGTCGCCGGCATTCGCACGCCGAACCCGATTAATCAACTCAAGAAAGAGCTGCCGGAAGTTTACGAACAGTTTGCTTCGATCACCGACCTGCTTGAAAAGCATTACCGCGACATGCAGGATTGCGAGTTTACGATCGAGCGCGGCAAGCTCTGGATGCTGCAAACACGCACCGGAAAACGTAGCGGCGCGGCGTCCGTCCGAATCGCGGTCGAGATGGTTTATGAAAAACTGATCGACAAGGCGACGGCCGTCAAACGTGTTTCACCTGAACAACTCGATCAACTGCTGCACCCGACTGTCGATCCGAAGACGAATGCAACCGTGCTCGCCACTGGTTTGCCGGCGAGTCCGGGCGCGGCGCAGGGCCAGGTTGTTTTCAGTCCTGACGAAGCAGAGGAGCTGGCGCGCGAGGGTGCGCAGGTCGTGCTCGTGCGACAGGAGACAAGTCCCGACGATTTTCATGGCATGGTTGCCGCGCAGGCGATCGTCACCGCACGTGGTGGTATGACGAGTCACGCGGCAGTGGTCGCTCGCGGCATGGGCAAGACGTGCGTCAGCGGCGCGCAGGCGTTGAATATCGATTACAGCCAGCAGCAGTTCACTGTTGACGGCACTGTTGTTCCGAAAGGCGAATGGATCACGGTTGATGGGTCAACGGGACGCGTGTTTCTCGGCAAGGTGCCGACGATTCAACCACAGCTCGGCACCGATTTCTACAAGCTGATGACGTGGGCCGATCAATTCCGCCGCCTGCGCGTGCGCGCGAATGCCGACACGCCGCTCGACGCGAAGACGGCGCGTTCATTCGGCGCTGAAGGAATCGGACTCTGTCGTACGGAACACATGTTCTTCGGCGATCAGCGTCTCGCGGCGATGCGCGAGATGATTCTGTCGGAAGGCGTCGGCGCGCGCGAGAAAGCACTCGACAAGTTGTTGCCGCTCCAGCGTGGAGATTTCATCGGCATCTTTCGCGAGATGGCGGGACTACCGGTCACGATTCGTCTTCTCGATCCACCTCTGCACGAGTTTCTGCCGAATGGCGAAGAGCTTTTGACCGAGCTCGCCGAGTTGAAGATGAAACTGAAAGTCGCCGGATCGCTGAACGACATGGACCACGTGCTCGACGAGATCGATCACAAGCGCGCGTTGCTGCGACAGGTGAATCGTATTCGTGAGGCGAATCCGATGCTGGGCTTTCGTGGCTGTCGTCTCGGTCTCATGTTTCCGGAAGTGACGCGGATGCAGTGTCGCGCGATCTTCGAAGCGGCGTGTCAGGTTCAGGGCGAGCGCAAGAAGGTCGAGCTCGAGATCATGGTGCCGCTCGTTTCGCTGAGTGAAGAGCTGCATCAGCAGGCGGAGTTGATTCACGAAGTCGCACGACAGGTGATGGGCGAGAACGGCATGACGATCGAATACATGGTCGGGACGATGATCGAATTGCCACGCGCGGCGTTGATGGCCGATCGAATCGCGCAACACGCGCAGTTCTTCTCGTTCGGCACAAACGATCTTACGCAGACTACTTTTGGATTGAGTCGCGACGACTCGAGCCGTTTTCTTCCGAACTACATCGATCGAAAGATCGTGAAAGACGATCCGTTCCAGGTGCTCGATCGCGACGGTGTGGGCCAACTCGTGCGCATGGGCGCGGAGCGCGGGCGCAGTGTGAAGCCGGATCTCAAAGTGGGGATTTGCGGCGAGCACGGCGGCGATCCGCAGTCGATCGCATTCTGTAATGAGATCGGCCTCAACTATGTGAGCTGTTCGCCGTTTCGCGTTCCGGTGGCGCGTCTGGCCGCGGCGCAGGCAACATTGAATTCAAGTTCTGAAGTCACTATTAGTTCTCAGGTTTAGGCTGTATCTCTGTGCAACCTCTGTGTCCTCTGTGTCTCTGTGGTTACATTTGTTTGCAACTAGGACCACCACAGAGACACAGAGGACACAGAGGTTGCACAGAGCTTCTAAATGCCCACCTCAAAAGATCTCCAGCAGCTACTCGAACGCATTCAGCTCCGGCTGGATGAAAGCTTCGTTGGCATCGGCTCGGAAGTCGCTGACCTGCCGCCTGAAGATCTTGCAGAGCTACTCAATCAACTAAATCTCGCTGAAGCTGCTGCGATCGTTTCGATGCTGCCGCTCGCGCGCGGTATCGAGCTACTCGATCAGCCGACGATGCGTCGTCGCGCGGCGATTCTCGAACAACTCGAGCCCGCTCGAATTGCGGCAATTCTGGAAGGTCTCTCGGCTGACGAGCGCACTGACATCATTCAGAAGATGGGGATTCATGAGCGGCATCGACTCATGCCGAAGTTCAGTGCTGAAGTGCGCGCCGAGCTTGAGGATCTTCTGCAGTATCCGGATCACACTGCGGGCGGGATCATGACGACCGAGTTTGTCCGGCTCGATCCGAAGATGACTGTCGGCGAGGCTTTGAAACATATTCGCACGGTTGCGCAGGAGAAAGAGTCGATCTACGCGTGTTACATCATGGATCCGGAAACGGATCGGCTGATTGGTGCGGTGTCTTTACGTGATCTCGTGATGGCGGAGATCGATAAACCATTGCTGCAGGTGTGTCGCCGCAGACCAGTCACGGTGAATGTGCAGGACGATCAGGAATTGGTGGCGCAGAAGATCGGAAAGTACAACTTGCTTGCGGTGCCTGTGATTGAGCAGGACGGAAGCGTGGTTGGGTTTGTCACGGTTGACGATGTGATCGACGTGCTGATTGAAGAGCAGACTGAAGATCTGTTGCGCATGGCGGCGGTTGAGCCGGGCGCGATGGATAAACCCTACTTCGACAATCCGATTGGGCGTGTCGTGCGCAAGCGAATTGGATGGTTGTTGCTGTTGTTTGTCGCGGGCACGCTGACGAGTGCTGTGTTGCACCGGTTTGAGGCGGAGCTTGCAGCGGTTGTGGCGCTCGCGTTTTTTATTCCGTTGCTGATTGGTACGGGTGGGAATGCCGGGGCGCAAACGGTGATGACGGTGATACGCAGTCTCGCGCTCGGTGAGGTTGGTGTGCGTCATGCGTGGCGCGTTGCGATGCGTGAGGCGACGACGGGCATGCTCGTCGGGTTGATGGTCGCGCCGATTGCGTTTGGTCAGGCGTTGTTGTGGCAAGCGCCGATGGCGCTCGCGTTGACCGTGTCAGTGACGATGTTTGCGATCTGTGTGTGGTCCACGACGGTCGGGGCGTTGATCCCGATCGCCGCGCAGCGTGTTGGGGTCGATCCGGCAGTGCTCTCGGCGCCGTTGATTACGACGCTCGTGGACGCGACCGGGCTCGTGATTTACTTTACGATCGCAAAGGCAATACTTGGGGTTTAGCCACGGATTACACGGATTTTTATTTGATTCGTTTATAGGGATATGTGATCGCTTTGGTGCCTTCGCCGCCGTCGATACTTGCAGTCAAAGCATCGTCGCTCGTTTTGCGATAAATGATTCGCCTTGGGAAATCATGCTGCGGGTTTTCGAAGACTGCTTCCGTTGCTGAGGCGCGTGTTAGTTTGAAATCGGTGCCGGGATAACGGGCTTTCGGGTGGGCAACATAATAGATACCGTCCGCACGTTGCTCGATCCGCAGGTACTCAAACTCAACCGTCTTATCACCCGCCACCGTCCGACTCATCCCCAGCATCGACTGGCCCGCTACCGAGGTCCAATGCTCCTCAATCTGTCGTTTTCCACCGGGCTCACTCTGCCACGCACCAGAGATCCACGAGATATCGGCGAGTGTTGGGGTTTGAGGAATAATCAGAAAAGCAAACATCACTGCAAGCACACAAGTTTTAACCATCGATTGTCTCCTGACAGCGGGGGCAAGCCCCTCTTCCTGACTTGTTCTATTTCTTGTTTCTTGAATCTTCCTAGTGGAACTGAGCTACGAGGAATAGAACAAGTCAGGAAGAGGGGCTTGCCCCCG
>DATFDT010000172.1:0-24274 GCA_035251975.1 Pyrinomonadaceae bacterium
GCCATGTTGGGCGGTCTTCCCAACGTCTACTTCTGCGTCAAGGCGTTCGGCGAGACCGACTTCACTGAAGATCTCAAGCGGTTCGATGTGCCGACGCTAATTCTGCACGGCGACGATGATCAGGTCGTGCCGGTTGGTATCACCGCGCTTGTGTCGTCAAAGATTGTGAAGGATGCGACGCTGAAAGTTTATCCGGGCTTGCCGCACGGCATGTGCTCAACTCACAAAGATGTCATCAATGCTGACTTGCTCGAGTTTATTAAGAAAGAGCAGTCGAAGTCTCAAGGTGCGTGAGTCAAACCGTTACGGGTCTTAGCCTGCGAAGCAGGCGGAAGCATAAAGCCTGGGGCGCGAGCCCCAGGCGACACATAATGAATCTTTAAGCCCGCGGCTGCGGGCGACAGAGCAAGCGCCATACGGAGGTTCACATGAGCGACGAAGAGTTAGAAGTGCTGGTAACCATCGATGATCCATGGTATGGCCCGGATGAAGACACCTTCCATCTTCAACCCGACACTGACTGGCCGTTCCCAATCTGGAGCACACTGGAATAGGAGCAGATGAAATGAGTTGCTGTTCGCATTTACCTGAAAATAGTAACGTCACTCCGAAAACGCCGAACGGTTGTGAAGAGTGTTTGAAGATCGGTGACACGTGGATTCATCTGCGCCTGTGCGCAACCTGCGGTCACGTCGGCTGCTGCGATGATTCAAAAAATAAACACGCCGCCAAGCACTTTCATTCAACCAATCATCCGTTCATCAAATCCTTCGAGCCGGGTGAAGATTGGGGTTGGTGTTACATTGACGAGCTCTTCCTCGAATCCTTTCCAAACTCGTTGACAACCGACTGGTGCGGCGTTCTCGGCGCCACACGTTAAGGAGGGTACGATGACGCTTCGTAAAGAGGTAAAGGGATTTGGAATGCCCTGGGAGGACCAGTACGGTTACGTCCAGGCCCTGAAGGTCGACGATACGATCTATGTTTCCGGCCAACTGAGCCACGATGAACAAGGAAACCTTGTCGGTGCTGACCCTCTCGCCGACAGCAACATGGAAATTCAGATGCGCCAAACCTACGCGAACGCGAAGAAAATCCTGAGTGAGTTTGGCGCCACCCTCGATAACGTCGTCGAAGAAGTGGTCTACGTCACAGACATGGATCAAGCGATGGCCGTCGCCGGTCCGGTTCGAAACGAAGCGTACGGGTCAGAAAAACCGCAAGTAGCAAGTACGATTCTCGTAACGTCCCGTCTCGCGTTCCCAACACAACTGATTGAGATCAAGTTCATTGCGAAGCTGCGATAGCGTTTAATGTAACTTCATCAATAATCTATCGGGATACTCAATAAACCAGGTGGCGTAGCCCGTGAAGTATTCATACCAAACCGGATGCACACTCATAACCGTACATAAATAATCTTCAATCAAATCCGCATATTTTGCCGTCGACTTGGAATTGCTTTCCGGAACGAACAGCTTCTCCAATGCTGTTGATGATTGAATGCATTAAATCGACGTCTTGACCAAATACAATGATTTCCGGATGGCTAAAGTTCCGATGCAACCCGATCGAGTAGGCCCAACCGGGCGTATCAGAATCTTCGAGGACCTTTACAACGTGCCAGCCATACTCGGCCACATCGTCCAAAAGCTTCTGGTCGTTTGCTCCCTCACATCTTGGATCGTGTTCGTTCATAGGAATAAGGTTCTGAACCCCATTGTTTGACCAACCATTCAAACCGCGTCAGTAGTGTCCTATTCTGGATTTCTCTGTGCAGTATCGCGCATTCCTATAACCACAGAGACACAGAGGACACAGAGGTTGCACAGAGAAATCCAGAATAGGACCGCGTCACCCGCGGTTAACGCTTTACATTTTCAAACAAGCGTTTTAAATTCCCGTTTAAATGACATCCAGACGAATTGCCAAGCGGCGCAAGTCGCGCACTGGTCTACCTGTAGCCAGCGAGCGGACCAGGGGCCGCTTAATTGACGCAGCCGGTGAAATGTTCGCGGAGCTGGGTTTTCATCACGCTACGATCAGACAAATCTGCGAGCGAGCCGGCGTCAACATCGCCGCCGTCAATTATCACTTCAGAGATAAAACCGGTCTGTATACAGAAGTCGTGCGGCAATCAATGCGGGCCGCGCGCCTGGATGCTGTCCAAGCCGCCTTCGACCAGCACGCACCGCCTGAAGGCATTATGCGCGCCGCCATCAAGGCCCGGCTCGAAAGCCTTCGCGGACTGGACCTCAGCGATTGGCACTTTCGCATCTTTGCGCACGAGCTCGCTAAACCGACGCCCGCCATCAACGTGGTAATAAATGAAGCAATTCGACCTCTTTACCTGCGGATGTGCCGCTTGATCGGAAGCATTTTGGGACTGCAACCAGACGACCAAAAAACGCGCCTGTGTGCACACAGCGTAATTGGCCAGATCCTCTTTTATGCGTATGCGAGGCCCGTAATCAATCGTCTGGCTCCCGAAATAAAGATGACCGCAGCGCAAGTCGACCTAATCGCAAACCACATCACCGAGTTTTCCCTCGCCTACATCGGCAACGCAAAACCAGCACGGAAAAAGAGATGACTGACGATCAAACCCGCTCGCCTGCTAAGAAGAACGATGAACCCGCAACGCCTGCGCCGCGGAAAGCAAAGCCAGCGCGCTCTCGTTTTCGCAAGTGGCTGCCGGGACTGCTCTTCCTCGCAATCCTCGGAGGCGCGATTTACCTGGTCTGGAGAATCTTTTTTGCGGGCGCCGGTGGTCCGGAAAACCTCGTCGCCTTGAGTGGCCGCATCGAAGGTGATCCGGCGGCAATAGCTGCAAAGCTCAGCGGACGACTTCTCGAAGTCCGGGTTCGTGAAGGCGATTCCGTCAACGCCGGCGACACTATCGCAGTACTCGACGACGCACAGATTCGCGCGCGCGAAGATCAGGCACGGGCAGCGGTAGCCGATGCTGAAGCGAGAGCCGAAGTCGCACGGTCACAGATAGCTGTACTGCAAGAACAATTACGACAGAGTGAGTTGCTCACCGAACAAGCCCGCACTGACGCGCAGGGAAGAGTGCGGCAAGCAGAAAGCGAAGTCGTGGCGGCGGAAGCAGAACTCGCCAGGCAGGAGGCTGCGTATCGCATCGCTGCCTTCGATCGCGACGCCTACACGCGGCTCGCAGCCACAGGCGCGGTTGCGGAGCGCAAAGGAGTAGAGGCGGCTTCAGCCGCGGCACAACAGACCGCGGCGGTCACGGCAGCAAAACGCAGAGTGGAATCCGCTCGTGGAGGTTTGCTGGTGGCCAAAGCCAGTTTGACGAATCCAGGAATCAGGGCGAGTCAGGCTGGCGCCAACCGAAGACAGATCACACAACAGCAGAAAGAGGTCGCCAGCGCGATGGCGAAGATCGAACAAGCACGAGCGCAGTTGTCAGAAGCACAAGCAAACCGTCAGGACTTGAACATCACTGCGCCCTTCAGCGGCACTATCACCACGCGCACCGCCGAGCCCGGCGAAGTAGTGTCGCCCGGGACAACCATCGTCACGCTCGTGGACTTGAGCAAGGTTTACCTGCGCGGCTTTGTGCCCGAAGGCGAAATCGGCAAAGTAAAACTGGACCAGCCGGCGCGCGTATATCTCGACTCCAATCCGAATCAACCGCTCGACGCTTACGTATCGCGTATCGATCCGGAAGCCACTTTCACTCCGGAGAACACCTACTTTCGTGACGAGCGCGTGAGGCAAGTCGTGGGCGTGAAGCTGCAATTGAAAGCGGGCCTCGGGTACGCCAAACCGGGCATGCCTGCCGACGGTGAGATATTGATCGAGGGAAATACGTGGTCCTCGAACACGCGACAAAAGTAATAACGCGCCATGCAGGAACATAACGCTTCGCCACCGGCGATCCTGGTTAAAGATCTCGACAAAGACTACGGCACAACGCACGCCGTGCGCGGCATCAGCTTCAGCGTCAACCGTGGCGAGATCTTCGGCATGATTGGGCCGGATGGCGCCGGCAAGACCACCACCTTTCAAATTCTTGCCGGCGTGATGGAAGCCACTAGCGGAGTCGTTGAGATCTTCGGAAAACCTGCACGCGCGATGCGTTCGCAAACCGGCTATCTGACACAAACGTTCAGTCTGTATCCCGACCTTACGGTGGCAGAGAACATCCGCTACATCGGAGATCTGCGCTCAGTGTCGCGCGATCAGATCGTGGAACGCGGCCGGCGTTATCTCGAAATGTTTGACATGGATCGCTTCACGGACCGTCTCGCCGGCCAACTGAGCGGCGGCATGAAGCAAAAGCTGGCACTCGCCTGCGCACTCGTAACCGAGCCGCAGGTGTTGTTGCTCGATGAACCGACAACCGGCGTGGATCCGGTGTCGCGCCGCGAGTTTTGGGACGCACTGGCCCACCTT
Source organism: Pyrinomonadaceae bacterium (assembly GCA_035251975.1). Lineage (GTDB taxonomy): Bacteria > Acidobacteriota > Blastocatellia > Pyrinomonadales > Pyrinomonadaceae > PSRF01. Next base: position 4,423 of record DATFDT010000172.1, read on the forward strand.
TCCGCGGACGGGTTGACGATTCTGGTCGCGACGCCTTACCTCGACGAAGCCGAGCGTTGTCACAACGTCGCGCTCACACACGAAGGCAAGATCCAGTTGATTGGCCCACCTGACGAATTGCGCCAAACACTGCACGCGAAACGGCTTGAACTCACGACTTCCGCAATCCATGAAGCCGAGCGACTCTTCGCCGATCTCAACCGCCCGGATCAGGAGATCCTCGACGTGCAAAGATTCGGCGATAGGCTTGATCTGCTCGCCGCCAAACCTGATGAAGCGAAACAGATCGTAGAGGAACAACTCCGCCAGGCCCACATTCCGGTCGATGAAATTCGTATCGATGAACCGACGCTCGAGAACGTGTTTGTCGCCACGCTCAGAAACTTAGGCGAAGAACCACACGCGATTTCATTCCCAAAACGGCGCGATCATTCACACCTTCGCGGCCAGACGGCAATCGGCGCGCACAACCTCGTCAGGACGTTCGGTTCGTTTACGGCAGTGAATGACGTCAGTCTGGAAATCAAATACGGCGAGGTTTACGGACTCCTCGGCGCCAACGGAGCCGGCAAGACGACGACAATCAAGATGCTCTGCGGCCTGCTTGAACCGACGCAGGGTCAGATACAACTCGCGGGCGAGAGCGGCAGTTTCAGATCTGCGGCAGTGCGCATGCGAATCGGTTACATGTCGCAGAAGTTTTCTCTCTACAACGATCTTTCGATCAAAGAGAACCTCGCCTTCTTTGCTGGTGTGTATGGCGTGCCGGAAGAGGAGCGCGAAGAGAAGCTGCGCTGGGTACTCTCGTTTTCGGGTCTCGAAGGCCGGGAAGATCAGATCACCGGCAGCTTGCCTGGTGGTTGGAAACAACGAGTGGCTTTCGGGGCCGCCATCATGCATGAGCCGAGTGTGCTCTTTTTGGACGAGCCGACCTCAGGTGTTGATCCGCTGGCGCGTCGCGCATTTTGGTCCATGATCAACCAGCTTGCGGATGTCGGCGCGGCGATTCTGGTCACCACTCACTATCTCGAAGAGTCAGAGCAATGCAATCGCCTCGGAATGATGGTGGCCGGCGAACTGGTTGCTGAAGGTCGTCCTGGTGAAATCAAAGCGCAGCAGCAAGGCCGCCTCTTCGAGTTTGTCGTCGATCAGCCACAACGCGCGAGCGACCTGTTGAAGCAGGAGTTGGACGGCTGGCGCGTTTCCCTTTTTGGCGATCGGCTGCACGTCGTTACTGATGAAGAACATCAGGAACAGCGAATCGTGGAGAGGCTCAAGGCGAATGGCATTGGTGTGCGAAACGTGCGGCAGTCGCGCTTCTCGATGGAAGACGTCTTTATCAGTGTCGTGTCGCAGGCGCAGCGGCGTGGAATGGAGTACCGCCTCAGTTTGAAATCTGGATGAATACGCCGAAGGCGTTCGCTAATTTGAGCCCGGGTTGGAGCGCCAGCGACAACCCTGGGAGTAGATCATTAAATAGTATTGAACCCTGAAAGGGTTCGGCGGTTGGCGAACCCTTTCAGGGTACGAACGCCTTTTCAGATTATCATTCCCAGGGTTCTCGCAAGCTCGAACCCTGGGCTCAAATTAGCGAACGCCTTCGGCGTAATTTGATCAAGATTTCAAACTGATGCACTACTTGGAATGGCGGTCTCCTGATGCGACGAATCGTGGCCCAAACGCGAAAGGAACTAACGCAGATCGTGCGCGACTGGCGCACGTTGCTGCTCGCGCTAATCCTGCCGTTAATCCTGCTCATGCTACTCGGCAATGCCATCTCCCTTTCTGTTACCGATATGCCGATGGTAGTTCAGGACCTGGATGATTCGCCGGCTTCGCGTGAATTGATTGATGCTTTTCGGTCCTCGTTGACACTTCGCGTCGTGCCGTGGCCCACAAACAAGCAGCCGGTTGAAGCATTAACCACAAACACGGCGCGAGCAGCACTCATTATCCCGACTCATTTCGAACGCAACCTCCAGCGCGGCGCCGATGCGCCGGTACAGATCATTGTTGACGCTTCGGACGCAAACACCGCGCGGCTCGTGGCTGGTTACTCGAACCAGATTATTGCGGCTCACAACAGAATCACTGCAGCGCCCGCAATCCAGCCGCCCGTTCAGGCAGCCATTCGTCTCTGGTACAACCCGGGCCGTTCGTCAAAACGCTTCTATGGGCCAGGTATCTTTGTGCTGGCTCTATCAATCTTTCCGCCGCTGCTGGCCGCGCTCGCGATGGCCAGGGAGGAAGACCAAAAAACGATTCTGCAGGTCTATGTTTCGAATATCCCGGCGGCAGAGTTTCTTTTTGGAAAAGTGCTGGCCTTCATGACCGTCGCGCTGGCTGAAACGGCTGTGATGCTGGTTTTGCTGTTCACTTATTTTGATCTGAGGTTTGTAGGCGACCCAACACCGTTTCTGGTCGCGACGGTGGTTTACGCTTTTTGTGTGGCGTCATTCGGCACGATGGTCGGTGCGGCGATTTCGAATCAGGCGGCGGCGATGCAGGCAGTCGCGCTCGGGGGGTTCCTCTTCGTGTTTCTTCTTGGCGGACTTCTTTTCCCGGTCGAGAACATACCGGCATCGCTGCGTTGGTTGTCGAATTTTGTTTGGGGTCGCTATTACATCGAGATCGTCAGAGACGGGTTTCTGCAAGGAGGCGGCTGGCCCGCGGTTTGGTTCAAGACGCTGATCATTGCCGTGATTGGCGGTGTGTTTTTCATGCTGGCGTGGTTGAGCAAACGTCGCATGCAGCTCAAGGCCTAAGATGATGGGAGGCTTTGCACAAAAAGTTTCGATCGCGCTCTTCTCTGCGCAACCTCTGTGTGCTCTGTGTCTCTGTGGTTGATGAATTCGAGTAAAACGCCACCACGAAGACACAGAGCACACAGAGATTGCACAGAGAAATCCCGGAACAACGACTTTTTGTGCAAGACCATGATGAGACGAGTATTCAAAAAACTTTTCGGTTCGCGTGTCGTCGCTCTCTTTAGGAAGGAATTGAATCAGATTCGACGCGATCGCCGCCTCGCGCTCTCGCTGATCGTTCCTCCAGTGCTGCAATTGACACTGTTCGGGTTTGCTCTCAGCGCGCGAGTAGAAAATGTTCAGCTCGGCATCGTGGATGAGAGCCAGTCAAAGGAGAGTCGCGACCTGATCGCCGTCCTCACTGAAAGTAAGAGTTTTCAATTGACGGGTTACTACTTCTCGGTCGAGGAAATGAGCCAGGCGATCAGCAAAGGGTCGTTGCTTGCCGGCGTGGTGATTCCTCACGATTTTGCACGCGACCTTTATCGCCGGCGTCCGACGACGGTGCAGTTTCTCCTGAATGCAACCAACGCAAACTCCGCCGCGATCAGTCAGGGTTACGCTGAAGCGGTCATTCAAAACTACAACACACGCTTGCAAAGTGAAGGCATTCAACCGGAATTTCGTAAAACCTCTGACGCTGGCCCGGCGCCGGCAACTTTACATCCGGCTTTTCTTTACAACCCCGGACTGAAGGACTCATGGTTCATCACCACCGGTGTACTGGGATTACTACTGATCCTCAACAGCTCGATCGTTGCGTCTGGCGCGATGGTGAAAGAACGAGAGGCCGGCACGATCGAACAACTGTTGATGTCGCCCGCGGGAACCACCGAGATCATCGTTGCGAAGATCGCGCCGCTGTTTTTGCTCCTGTCGCTGATGATGTTCATCGCCATTGTCCTGATCAAGATGGTGTTCGGCGTGCCTTTTCACGGCGGACTGCTGCCGGTTATCGGCGGTGGTGCGCTCTGCGTACTCGCTGGGATCGGTATCGGGACGGCGGTCGCGACTTTTAGTAAATCAGCACAACAAGCGTTGCTGACAGGATTTTTCATCAACCCGCCATTGGTTTCGTTGTCGGGCGCACTTAACCCCGTCGAGGCGATGCCGCGCTGGCTGCAACCGTTAACAATCATCAATCCAATACATCACTTCGCCGTTATCGCGCGCGGCAGCATGCTCAAAGGAAGCGGCGTCGACACGCTGTGGCCCAACTTTCTGGCGCTTTCGCTTATTACCCTGGTGCTGCTGTTGCTGAGTGTCTGGCGTTTTCGAAAACAACTGAGCTAGGGAGGAAACTTAACGTGGTCCTGATCGTCGTGATTCTAATTCTGTTGTTTGCGCCGGCCGTCTTTGCGCAAGCGCCGTCGAGCGGGAGTCAGCCGCAACCAGCGCAGACGGTCCAACTGCCGCTTTCCGGTCGCAGCGCCCAGGGCGGATCAGTGACAACGACGCAATCCGCGATTCCGGGCACCACCAACAGCGTCAACACTATAAATCCGACGGTCCAGGTGCAGGGACCGTTTGCCGGCAGCGCCTCGAGCATTTCGAAGATGCCCTTCTCCGGTAGACTCTCGCTGCGCGAGGCTGTCGATCGTGCGGTTGAATTCAATCTCGGTTCGGTAGGATTGACCTCAGCAGTCGAGCAGTCGCGCGGACAAACGAAGATCGCGCGCAGTTTTTTGCTGCCGAACTTGAACGCAAGCCTCAGCGATACAGTGCAGCAGACAAACCTGCAAGCATTGGGACTGCGGCTTAGTTTTCCGGTCCCGGGATTTTCACCTCCCACCATCGTTGGGCCATTTAATTTTTTCGATCTACGAGCGACTCTCTCGCAGACAGTTATCGATCTCACGGCGCGAAACAATTATCGCGCCGCCAAAGAGATCGTTCGCGCTAATGAGCTGACAGTTGCAGACGCGCGCGATTTAGTTGTGCTTGCCGTCGGCAGCACTTATCTCCAGGTCATCGCCGCAAAATCGAAGATCGATGCCGCTCGTGCTCAACTGACAACTGCCGAAACGTTGTACAAGCAGACTTCGGATCAACGTGCGGCGGGCGTGGTCGCACAAACAGATCTGAATCGCAGCCAGATTCAACTGCTCACGCAACAACAACGGCTGCTTTCGCTAGAAAACGATTACGCGAAATTGAAGATCACGCTTGCTCGTCTGACGGGATTGTCGCCAACCGATCAATACGAGATCTCAGACGCTATTCCCTTTGCAGACGCGCCGCCGCTCACCTTTGACGAAGCCTTGCGACAAGCGTTCGAACAACGCTCAGATCTCAAGGCAGCTCAGGCGCAGGTAGAAGCTGCGGAGCAAGCTCGTGCGGCGGCCCGAGCAGAACGGCTGCCCTCATTTGGTGTCAGGGCAGACTACGGTGTGATCGGCATCAACCCGTCGCAGGCCCATGGAACGTTTTCCGTTTCAGGCACAGTACGCGTTCCGATCTTTCAGGGAGGTCGAATAAAGGGTCAAACTGAAGTGGCGGAAGCGGCTTTGGCCCAACGTCGCGCCGAGCTCGAAGACATTAAAGGCCGTATTGAAAGCGACGTGCGGAATGCTTTTTTTGATTTGCAGGCGGCGACGAGACAGGTGGAAGTAGCACGCACGAATATTCAGGTGACAACACAAAACCTTGATCTCACGCGGCAACGGTTTGATGCTGGGGTCAGTGACAACCTTGAAGTCGTGCAGTCTCAGGAATCGTTAGCGACGGCCCACACTGACTACATCAACAGTGTATTTGCACACAACCTGGCGAAGCTCAGTCTTGCCCGTGCAATTGGACGAGCGGCAGAAGCGCTCCCACAGTTTCTGAAGCTTCAGTAGGGCTTTGCTTTAAAAGTATCGAAATGGCCGTCCTAATTTACTTTTCCTTGCTCTTCGGAAGGCCGGCGAAACTCCCGCTGACCTTGAGCGGTTGATACGGCCACGCGGCAGTTTTTCCTGAGATGGCATTCTTGCAGTTGATGATTTCCAGTTGGAAGCTGCCTTCGAGTTCATCAGAGTCTTTGCGAGTGGTGGTGTGAAGATAACCCACGGGCGGATCTGCGGGCCGGCAGTCGAATTGCAAAGGTCTTCCTCCGAGTTTTACCGGGAATGCGACGTGTGTTCCTTGAGCGATCCGCCCTTCGCGGTCTGTCTCGATAAAAACGTCCCAGCCACCCTCTGCGCTGAGCTCAAGATGATCCGATGCTATGTTGCCGACGTTGGCGCCAGGGCTTGCCTGATCGAACCGCGGTCCACGATTGCTGTAACCAAGGATGACGCCCGGAATCTCCCAGGGCGCGCGCCCTGAATTGAAGAGAGGCATATCTACCTGCACCTCGAAGGCCGGGCCCCCTATTGTTCGCGAAATTTCCGAGACACTCGCGGCACCCGGCTGGTTCCGTCGTAATCTGAGCAAGCCGATGCAGGCCAGCAACATCACCAACCCAACGATAATCAGCAGTATCTTCTTGCCACGCATAATCGCTTGTACCAACTCGCGGAGCAACAGATTTTACCCCCAGTCGGCCACAGGGAGAACTAATTGAGGCTGTATGCACAGTTTGCGTAGTCGTGGTCAGGAGGATCCTGATGACTGATTCATAATTGTGAGCGGTGAATGCCTTCCCTCCATGGCCGATAGGTGACCAAGTCAGGGTGTTCCTCAACAAACGAATGCGCTATATAGCAATCCCAGCAAACCGGCTCGAGCGTTGCGAGAAAGGTCAGCAGATCTTTCCCAGCCAACTCTTGCCATGTGAGCAACTGCCCTTCAGGGTTTTTCAAAGCCGGCTTGTGATCGAGCAGTTGAACCTGTTCGAAGGGCTTTTCACAATAGACACATGATTTGGACCGGTACCACCTCATCATGACGCCACGGATCAAACATTCTTCCGGCGCTACGTCAAGTTGGACCAGGCATTCTTGCCCGCAGCTTTGATGAAGCGGCCAGCGCGCGCAGTTTTCGAGCCGGACATCCGGTTGGCCCAATGCGGAGGTCAAGGCAGCATGTACCGCATCGACCTGCACAACTGCTGCCACATCATTCTCTGGACAGATGATGATGCGCGAGTCGCGGTAACGAAGATACGCGCGCACAAAATAACGAATTCCGAGAAAGAGGCCTGTTGTCACCAAAATCGTGATAACCACATACATAAAGAGCGTCATGGTTGCACCTCCTCAATCGCGCTTTAGTCAATTAACAAAGCAAGACACGGGCCCGAGCATTGGTTGACTGAATTTGAAAACTACCACGGGCAGACGTGCGCGTTTTCCCCCAGTAACAGCGGAACCTTCCACAGGAACACTCCCCTGGGAATCGTTTGCATTCACGCATTTTGTTATCAGCCTCCGGTATGTCCCTTGCAGTTTGATCGAGCACACCGATGTGCGTGTTATGACTGACTCAAAAACGCCAACCATTATCTGTGTTGCCAGCTTCTTCAAGGGCAACGATTTCATCCGCGAGTGTAAGCGGCTGGGCGCTGCGGTCGTGTTGCTAACGAGAGAAAAACTGCTCGACGCCGAGTGGGCTCGTGAGTCGCTGGACGATCTGATTGCCATTCCCGGGAAGACAAGTGTGCAGTCTTATTTGGCCGCCGCGACATACATTGCGCGACAACGACGGGTGTCGCGCGTCGTCGCGCTCGAAGAGTATGACATCGTCACAGCGGCTCACATCCGCGAACATCTATGTGTTTCGGGCATGGGCACGACCACCGCACGTTACTTTCAAGACAAGCTCGCAATGCGCTGCAAAGCTCAGGAAGTTGCGATTACCCAACCGAAATTTGTTTCTTTGTTCAACCACGAGGTGCTTGACGAATTCATGAAGCGAACCTCGTCGCCGTGGATGTTGAAACCGCGCGTTGGCGCGTCTTCGATGGGGATAAAAAAACTCGACGACCCCGAGACAGTGTGGCGTGCAATCAACGATCTCGACGCCCGCGAAGCGGTCCACGAAACATCCGCTCTTCATCTGCTTGAACAATTCGTTCCCGGAGACGTCTATCACGTCGATTCTTTGGTTGCAGGAGGCCAGGTGCTTTTCGCCAGCGTCGAACGTTACGGCGTAACACCGTTCGACGTTACGCACTCTGGGGGGGCTCCCATCTCGTATTTCGTGAAGTACGGTTCGCAAGAACAGCGTGCTTTGCTCAAGCTGAACAAGACGTTGCTGAAGGGCTTCGGTTTCGAGCAGGGTGTGACGCACGCTGAATTCATTCGCCGCGCGGATTCGGAGCCTGCGAGCGAAAGGTACGTTTTTCTTGAAGTCGCAGCACGCGTCGGTGGCGCCTATACGGCGGACACCATTGCCGCGGCGACGGGAATCAATCTTTGGCGCGAATGGGCCAAAATTGAACTCGCTACGCCCGAGCGTCCGTACATCCTCCCACCCATTTGCAAGGAATACGCCGGCATTGCTTTATCACTGGCACGTCAGGAAAACCCCAATACTGCCAGCTATGACGATCCCGAGATCGTGTATCGCGTACAGAAGCCGTGGCATGTCGGCCTGATAGTGCGCTCTCCTGATCATGGGCGAGTTGTAAATCTCCTGACGGAGTATGCACGGCGCTTCAGACAGGACTTTACCGCTGTTGCTCCTGCCGAAGAGACAGCGGAGCAACACTTATGAAGCCCGATTTATGAACCGAAGAAACAGATTGCAGAACACTATGATTTCAAATGCACAGCTCAAACCTGAGAGCCAGTTTGCCAGGCCAGCCGCACATCTAATTGCGGCCATTCGCGGAACCCTGCCTGGTCCAACTCTGATAATCCTTGGTGGCATTCACGGGAACGAGCCGGCTGGCGTGCTGGCTGCGGAACGCGTGTGGCTTCGCATGCAAAGACGCAGAGCTACCTTGCGTGGCGAGGTGGTTTTGCTTCGCGGAAACACACGGGCGCTCGCTCAGAGAGTTCGTTACATCAATGCTGATCTAAACAGGCAATGGACGGCTGGGAATGTTCGAACCGCTGAGCTGGAGGAGCGAGGTACTCCGGAAGTGTCGGAACTCCTCGAGCAACGTGAACTGCTTACGGCAATCAGGGAAGCGATCAACCGCGCACGAGGCGAGGTTTACTTTGTCGACTTGCACACCACCTCGGCCCACGGACAGCCATTTGCCACGGTCGGCGACACTCTACGGAATCGCCGCTTTGCCCTCGCGTTTCCGTTGACGATTGTTCTTGGGCTGGAGGAACAGATTGATGGAACGCTGCTCGAATACGTCAACAATCTGGGTGCGATAACAATGGGCGTCGAGGCCGGACAGCATGAGGCCCTGACTTCTGTGGACCATCATGAGGCGGTAATCTGGATTGCTACTGCTGCTACGGGAAACTTTCGTCGCGATGATCTGCCGGAACTCGATGAAAGTCGATCTGTGCTCAAGCGGGCAAGCGGTGGGACGAAAGTGGTGGAGGTGCGCCACCGGCATGCGATTGGGCCGGAGGACCAGTTTAAGATGGAACCGAACTTTAGGAATTTTCAGGCTGTGCGGCGCGGGAAGGTTCTGGCCCGAGATCGTGCAGGCACGATAAAAGCTTCCGAGACAGGACTGATTCTGATGCCTCTGTACCAGGCATTAGGTGATGACGGCTTCTTTCTGGTGCGTGAAGTTAAGCGGTTCTGGCTCAAGTTGTCAGCATTGCTTCGCAAGCTGAAGGTTGGGCACTACATGCATCTCCTGCCCGGAGTTCGTCGCGCTCCCCTCAACGAAAACTTTTTGATTATCAACACGCGTATCGCGCGGATTCTGCCCCTGCAGGTATTTCACCTGTTGGGTTTCCGCAAATTGCGCTGGACTGACAAGTATCTGGTCGTCAGCCGCCGCGCTCATGATCTTGTGAGGCCGGCGAAGTTCGTTTTCTAAGACGACAATGGCAGAAAGCGGCGTTACAAAGCGCCAGGTTGCTGGATGGTTAGCGGTAGCGTTATCAACCTTGATTGCCTGCCTCTGGGCAGTTTGGGGCTCATTGAAAACTTTCACGAAGGCTGATTTCACGATTCGTTTCTCCTGAACGTCGGGTTGATGTTCCTTCAGTATCTCAGCCCGGTGATTATTTTCTCATCACTTAACCATGCTCGCCATTTCGTTTCCGCGTATTGGCGGCACGGCCTACGCGCTTGTCGGAATAACGTTAGCCTTAGTTCTCTTCGGTTGGGATGATACCGTTGCGATGCAGTTGATTATTTTGCCGATGCTTCTGCTCGGAATCCTCTATTGGTTTGGCCGTCCACCTCCGCGTTCTCTGTGTCTCCGTGGTTAACGATTAGGAAAAACAACCACAGAGACACAGAGAACACAGAGGTAGCACAGAGAAATCAGACTTTTTGGGCAATGCCCGTTGTACGCACGCGGACTCAACACCAGGGCCCGACTGCGGTCCGCGCGGATAGTAGTTGCCAGCAACGCTACATCCAAGTAAACTCCTGCCACCTCGCTGATTCTCCAGTCCCACTGGCTTGATCCAACTGCTCGTTTATCACATCAACTCAGGAGATACCCTCATGTACACACGACACTTCAGAAAATCTCGCCACCTGTTTGAAATCTCTCTACTGTTCGGACTGATTGTGGCCGTACACCTACCAAAGGAAGCAAACGCCCAGACAGTCGACCGTCGCACCAGACTCGGTGGTTATGCGGAAGATCTTACGTTCGTCACTTCAGGCGAGCTGAAAGATCAAGTAGTGATGACGAACGGTCACGAATTGTATGCGGTCGCGCTGACTAAGAAAGGCGTACTAAATCGCGTCTGCCGAATCGATCATCCGGAAATGGATCAGTTCGTCAACGGCTTTGCGTTCGTCGAATCAGAAGGCTTGTTCGTGATGAATAACGCTCCTCATCCGGACCGGCTATATTTCTTCGATCAGAGATGCGGCAGCAAAGGCACGCGCCGCATTCAGTATCTAAACGCCAACTATCGTCCAGGGCACGTCGAAGGGCTTGCTTACATTCCCGCCGCATCGCCGATATTTCCTGACCACTTCATTATGGTTACTTACGACGAGTTCATCAGCGGCACCGTGCGCCTGGTCGTGCTGAGGCGCGATGGAGTGCAGGTCGCTGAGATCTTCCGTTCAGATTGGCCCGCACAATTTTCCTCTGAAGGTGGAATTGGCGACGTCACTTTTCTCGCACCAAATCGTCTGCTCGTTTCCGTTTACAATCCGGACAATTTATGGACCATGGATTTCACCGGTACGATCATCTCAGGCCCTCTCGCAACCGGAACTGTTGGCATGGGAGAAGGCGTTGTGCAAATGAGCGACGGACGTGTCGTCGCGTCCGGTTATCCGCAGAATCTTTTTCTTTTCGACAAGAACCTGAACCCGCAACCGCAGAACGATCGGCACGACACGATTGGCCTGAATGTGAACTTAGCGAATGGGGTCGCGTGGGATAGTGGTGCGAATCGGCTCCTGGTGGTCCACGACACCGCCGTTACTCCGGGCCCCGGCGGCATTGCCGGCATTCCCACGACGCTTGATAGCGCTACGCCGGTTATAGATCTCAGCGCATTTCCAAATACACGCGAACTGATCTACCTTCCGCAGGAAGATCTCGTTGGAACACTGAAATTCGCGCCGGGAAACGAACGCGCGTTATTGCTCCTTAATCTCAACGGAACACTCAACAGTGAGATCAGTTTGACCCCTGCCAGTCTGGGCCAGAATTTTGGGCCACCGATCACCGTAACCTATCTTCCGGGCTCCGATGAATTCGCCATAGGTTTTCAAGGTACTCCAACAACGCAGGGTGCGGAACAACAGCGACTGCGAATCATTTCACGGGCGGGCACGCTGGTGCGGACAATCGAGTTGGGCGCCACTGGAACGGGCGGTTTTTCGACCGTCGAGTATTTCGAAGATCCCAATGGCGGCGGTGGCCGGTTGATATTCTTGAGCCTGTTCGGTGGCCGCGTTTTCATCACGGATCTCAATGGTAACTCTCGCAACCCGGACGGCTTTCTCTTGCGAGAATTCAACAGTCGCGTGAAGTTGGGTCTAATGAACAGCGCTGAAATCGCGGCGATTACCTCAGGACCGCTGGCCGGTGCTTTTGCCGTCGTCGATGGGAATGGAGGAGAGATCGTTATCTTCCATCTGGATTAACTCAATCTGTGATCGAAGACACAGTTGCTGGCGAAAAAGTTATTCGCTGATGGTCCAATTGTGAGACGACTTCAGGGTTCGGCGAGGCAGTTGAGGGTGTGAACGCGTTTAGGTGTCGCCTTCCTGACCACAATCACCTGTGAGCGCACCAGCGCCAGAGGTTGCCTGGCAACCACCAGGACGTACTACAGTGATGCCACTAAAACGGTCGTCATTGGTCAATATTTCATCCCTTGTGAAGGTCAGGTCCAAGTTTGGGGGGCGACGTCAGAGTTCAAGACTGTCCAGTTCGACGAATGTGGGTGCTGATCCCTAACTTGAAAGTGAGGTAACTGAAAGGCCGATCTAGTATCGGCCTTTTGGTTTGAGACCGGTGGCATCTTGCTTCGATGTCGAGGCGCAGAAGTTGGCTCCTCTTCGAATAATAGCGGTTGTGCCCACAATAAATCCTGGTTGAAATCCTCTTCCCACGGATATCGCGCATCAAAATCAGGCAACGTGAACGCGTTTTTTTAAAGGATTCTGGGAGTGAAGGTATGAGTTCGCTACAAATACCCTGTCACTCCGTTTTTTGAAAGCAGACGAGGTCCGCCGTAGTGGTGTATTAGTGTGTTGCTGGTTTTTCAACCAGCGGGGGCAAGCCCCTCCTGACTTGTTCTATTTTTTGATTCAAGTTTCCATTAGACGATTTGCGCAACTGAGAATAGAACAAGTCAGGAAGAGGGGCTTGCCCCCGCTCTAACCGAGGTTGCGTGGATCCACTGTGGTCAGTTACGGATTGCGCTCCTAATGCAAGGCAGAGTTAAATTAGCAATAACACAATTGGGTAATTTGCCGCTCGCCCGATTTAGGGTTTCAAACTGAACAAATAATTGAGAAACTATCGGCTCAAGAAACCAATCATGAATGATCAAAATGCAAACGGACAACAGACAGAAGTCGCCGTGCTCGCCGGCGGTTGTTTCTGGGGTGTCGAGGAAATTCTTCGCGACGTGCCGGGCGTGATCGATACTGAAGTTGGCTACACGGGCGGCTGGCTTGAGAATCCAACTTACGACGATACACATCACAGCAAGTCGGGCCATGCTGAGGCAATCCGCATTACGTTCGATCCGGCGGTGCTTAGCTACGAAGACCTTCTCGAAAATTGGTTTTTCAAGCTGCACGACCCGACCACGCTAAATCGTCAAGGCTACGACGTCGGCACGCAGTATCGCTCAGCGATCTTTCCTCAGACGCCGGAACAAAAGGAAACCGCGGAACGAGTGAAGGCGCGCGTTGATGCCTCGGGGAAATGGAAGCGCCCGATCACCACCACCATAGAACCTCCCTCCACCTGGTACAGCGCCGAGGATTATCACCAGGATTACCTGCGCAAGCATCCGGGCGGCTATACTTGCCATTACCTGCGTAACTAAGGAGAGTCAAATATGAGTGCAAACGCACCTGGGCCAACAACCTCGACGTGGAATATCGATCCAGTCCACACAATGGCCGAGTTCAAGGTTCGGCACATGATGATCACTAATGTTAAGGGACATTTCACCGGCGTCACCGGTGTGCTCACTTTAGATGAGCAGGACATCACGAAGTCACATGTCGAAACTACGATCGACGCAGCTACAATCAACACACGTGAAGCCGATCGCGACACACATCTGAAGAGTGCTGACTTTCTCGATGTTGAGAAGTTTCCGAGACTAACGTTCACATCGACACGCGTCACGCGCAGTGGAGAGGGAGAGTTGCTGGTCGAAGGCGATCTGACGATTCACGGTGTTACGCGGAGAGTTGAATTCACTGTCGAAGGACCCACGCCGCCAGGCAAAGATCCGTGGGGCAACACGAGGATCGGTTGGACGGCTACCACAAAGATCAATCGTAAAGACTTTGGTCTGACGTGGAATACCGCGCTTGAGACCGGTGGCATCCTGGTTGGTGATGAAGTCGCTATCACCTTCGATGTCGAGGCGATAAAGACATAACCACTCATCTGAATTTAGAGAGGATCGGCTCGCTTACCCGTGTCCAGCGAATCCCCTGTCTTGTGCTCTTTTATTTGAAAGCGCAGGAAGTCATGAATCGCCTTCAATGCAGTCGGATTCTTTGTTGAAATCCGCACTGCTGCTCCTCGATCTATCTCTTCAAAGTTGTACTTGATCTCGCCCTTTAACTCTTGCATCACCGGAACTCCGGGAGGCGTTTGATCGTGGATTAGCATTGGAGCATTGAAGTTCCCTTCTGCGAACATCATTGCGATATGCTTCAAGTGCATCCTGATCTGCTTGCTACTCTCGACATCGTCGGAATTGTTCGCTGTCACCTCAATGGATCCACCGGACTCCTGCAATAAGAAATGATGCGTGGTCTTCATATGGTCAAAGCCCATCACGTGATCGCCGCGCTTATTCATTTGCTCGTCAGCCTTCGGCTCCTGCGCATAACCAATCAGGAGTGCGGCGCTCGCAAGAATCAATGAAGCCAGAACTGATGGTCGAAAATATGTTTTCATTACTCACTTCTCCTTTTGCGTTTGATCGAATTATTTGAACGTTTGGCAGGTTTCGAATCGACAGAGAGGGACTCCAGCAGATTGGCCGGCTTTCCCTTGGCTCGACGAGCTAATCGCGTTTCCCAGTCTTTCAATGTCGCTTGCAGATCGTCTTGTAACTTAGTGAGTTCGCGCAGTTGGTCCTGAACGTTAAGTAGTTTTTGAGCTGCCAGTTTCCTGACTTCTTCGCATGGCGCTCCACCAGCGTCGCGGACTTTCAACACTTTGGCCAGTTCGTCCAGTGTGAAACCGACTGACAGCGCTCGCCGAACCAATTGCACTCGTTGCAGTGCCTCAGGCGGGTATATTCGATATCCATTGTGACCGCGGAACGGACGTGATAGCACGCCTTTGCGTTCGTAATGTCGCAGCGTATCTCTGCTGACTCCTGCCAACTCAGCAAGTTCGCCTGAGCTTAAAGCGGTCTTGCTACTCATGGTGGCATTCTAAACCTTGGAACCGATTCCAATGTCAAGACTAAAGAAACACAAAGGTGAGAGCATAGAGTTCACTGCGTGATCTCTGCGTCCTCTGCGTCTCTGCGATCAACTTGTCCGCAAGAAACAACTAAACCGCAGAGACGCAGAGGACGCAGAGATCACGCAGAGATGAATTAGGGCGCTACCCTTTATGGAACGCCTTCCTTCTCAAATCAACCATAAACCGCCGGCAGGATCAGAAGCGTCAAAACTGTTGACGTAATCAGACCGCCAATAACAACCGTCGCTAAGGCAGGTAAGCGCTGAGTCCCTTCTTTCCTTGGCCCAACCAAACGTAACCATCAACAACCAGGATCTCTGGAACGTGACGAAGCGCCTTCAGCACCTCCTCGAGGCACGGCAATTCACGTCGATAGAAAGCTCCGGGTTCGTAAGGCATTACTTGATCGATGGGCCTGAGGACGCATTCGTCCGGCTCTGACGCCTGCCACGATGACAGGACAACGCACGCCGCAGCAGCTCGGGGATCCACGTAATAGACATCAAGGCAACCTATCGTCATGACAGTCAAGATGTTTAATTCTCAACGGTTTGTTGGACCGAGGAGTCAGAACCCATTAGGAATATCACATGCTGATCATTGACCAGGTCGCTACCGCTCCCTGTACTGACCCGATCCAAGCGCGACTTTACCTTTGAGTCAAAGCCATTCTCAGCCTGTTGACCGGAACACGGCATACAACAGCAGACTTCCCGCCACAGCAAGATTTAAAGAGTCAACCTCTTCCATCATCGGGATGCGAACGATCTGTTGGCAAAGTGATCGTTGCTCGTCCGTCAGTCCGGAACGTTCGTTGCCCAACAACAGGATCGTCGGCCGCGTATATCGAACCCGATCATACTCAACTACTCCATCGGGTGATGCTCCGTAAACGCATAGATTACGTGTCTGTATCCAGTGTCGAAAGCGTTCGACGTTTGTCCGCACGAGCGTTTGCTTGAAGAGGGCGCCCATCGTCGATCGAACCACAACAGGCTCATACGGATCGATGTGATGGCCCAATAGAATGAATCCAGTCGCGCCGATGGCCGCC
The DNA here is from genome assembly GCA_035251975.1 of Pyrinomonadaceae bacterium. Classification (GTDB taxonomy): domain Bacteria; phylum Acidobacteriota; class Blastocatellia; order Pyrinomonadales; family Pyrinomonadaceae; genus PSRF01. Next base: position 20,444 of record DATFDT010000172.1, read on the forward strand.
GAGGTTCGTAAAAGTGTTCCGAAGTTACCAAGCGACTGGACCTGACTCAAGACCGTCCAGCACCCGAATCGATCCGGCTCAATCTGTTCGAGTGTCCGGATCCGCTGATGAAGAATCGCGGCGATCCCGGACGCATGTTCAGCGCGCGAAATACTTCGAAACGCTTCTGGTGAAGCCCGTGCAAAAGGAACACCCGCGCGCTTCAACTGACGGACGAATTTTCTCGCCAGTGGAGCAGTCAATAGTTTTTCGCTGTAAAGCAACGTCTCGATGGGAAACTTGTGATCTACAGCTTCGACGAAGTTACGCACGCCTTCGATGAAGAAGAGCCGGTGCTGGTCGCGATAGCGGCGGTCGCTTTGAAGTTTCCGAATTCGAGTAAGAGTGAGCGCAACGTCTAATTGCCGATGATCGGCTCGATGTTCATCTTTCATCCTCCTTAAGTTGAGCCGACTGGCTAAAGTAATGTAGGTGTGAATTCATGATGCGTGGTTACTGAATTGTTGATTCAAACTCAATTGGTTTCAGATTGTACAGCAAGTTTGCGTGGAAATGCGCAAGAAACTACAAGAAGGACGGAGACCAACTCCCTTAACATTCCGGGCTGCGTTGAATCAAGAAACGTTTGAATTCCTGAGTTCTTCTCTGCGTAACCTCTGCGTACTCTGCGTCTCTGCGGTGAATTAGACCGCACAGTACACAGAGGTTACGCAGAGAGAAGAATAAAAACATGACCACGCGCCCGAAATTAAGGTGGTTCATATGGATTTTATTTCTCACCAGCAATTCCGCTAACGCAGTCGATCCGAACAGGCGCATCTCCCAGTACGGGCACACTGCCTGGCGAATGCAGGACGGTGTTTTCAATAGCACACCGAATGTAATCGCTCAGACCGCCGATGGATTTATCTGGATCGGCACGCAAGCAGGCCTGGTCCGATTCGATGGCTCGCGATTTGTTTCCGCAACCACAACCTCCATCGGCCAACCTCTGCCAGACGTCAGAATTACTTCGCTACGCACAGCTCGCGATGGCAGTCTATGGATTGGCACGCCTTATGGTCTAAGTCGTCTGAAAGACGGAGAGCTCATCACTTACTCCACGGCGATCGGAATCAGCACCATCATTGAAGACCACGAAGGGACCATCTGGGTCACAAGGTATCGCATCACCGACGGAAAAGGACCACTTTGTCGCGCTGTTGATCGAACGCTTCAGTGTTACGGCACGGAGTCGGGCATTCCTGTCAACTATGGCGTGGGATTGACTGAGGATACCGCCGGTAACTTATGGATCGGCTCATTCAACCTCGTCCGCTGGCGACCCGGATCAACAGAGACTTTCTTCGAAGAAGAGCTCAAACATTTGAAGGGCAGTCCGGGTGTATTCGACATCGTAGCTGGTCCAGCCGGATCACTTTGGATCGCACTCGAAGGCACCGGCCCGGAATTAGGTGTTCGCCAGTACGCTAACGGAAGGTGGACCAGCTATGCCGTGCCGGGTTTCGACGGCTCTCGCGTAAGCGCGCAAAGCCTGTTTATCGATCGTGACGGCGCCTTGTGGATCGGGACAATCGCCGACGGGCTTTATCGCGTTTACAACGGGAAAGCAGATCATTTCCGCAGTGTAAATGGTCTTTCAGGCGATTCGGTGCTCAGCTTCTTTCAGGATAGAGAGGGCAACATCTGGATTACTACAAACGGCGGCGTCGATCTTTTCCGCAACACTCCCGTCTTAACGTTCTCTACCCAGGAAGGCGTTTCCACGGCAGAAGTTCGATCTGTTCTTACGGCGCGTGATGGCTCAGTATGGATTGGAGGTAAAGGAAGTCTCGACAATTTTCGGAATGGCGAGTTCTCTTCTCTCAAGACTAAACAGGGACTGCCGGGCGAAGTCGTTTCCGGAATGTTTGAGGATCATTCCGGTCGCTTATGGCTTGGCGTAGACGAAAAATTGATGCTTTACGAACACGGGAAATTCATCGAGATAACGAAGCCTGATGGCTCCTCGCTGGCACTCGGCGGACACATCGTTGCCCTCACAGAAGATCGGGACCAGAACATCTGGGCCATGGCGTATACCAATCCTCGTGGTCTTTATCGAATCAGAGACCAAAAGGTCCGGGAACAAATTTCGGTTAGAGACATTCAATACGCTTCATGGCTTGTGTCAGATAACGCGGGCGGCATCTGGCTGGGCTCTCATAGCGATAATCAGATCGCCCACTATCGGGCTGGACAATTGCAGGTTGTCTCCCTGTTGCAAGGTGAGAAAAAGCCGAACGTGAACTATCTGCTTGCTGAATCCGCACAGTCGGTTTGGGTCGCGACCAATAGCGGTCTGTTCAAGTGGAAAGAAGGCCAGGTGAAGAATCTTGGAATCAAGAATGGACTGTCCTGCTCTTCGATCAACAGTTTACTTAAAGATGATTCGGGCTCGCTCTGGATGTACACAAGTTGTGGGCTCGTTAGGATTTCACCAGCCGAGCTCGAAAAATGGTGGGAGCATCCGGACAGTCCGGTTGCGATGAAAATCTTTGAAGCGGCTGAAGGTGCGCGCGGGGGCAGCGCCGCGACTCAGCCAAGAGCTGGTAAGACAATTGACGGCCGGCTCTGGTTTGCGAACGGACTGTCCGTGCAGATGATCGATCCGAATCAGTTATACAAAAACGAGATCGCACCACTCGTGCAGATTGAAGCTGTCGTGGCTGATCGGAAGAGTTATCTGCCTGGGGAAAACCTGCGCCTCCAGGCACTAACCAGCGATCTTGAAATCGACTACACCGCACTGAGCTTCTCAGTACCGCAGAAGGTGAAGTTTCGTTACAGGCTGGACGGTCACGATAGTGACTGGCAGGACCCGGGCACGCGCCGAGCGGCTTTCTACAATGATCTTGGACCAGGAACCTATAGCTTTCATGTTATTGCCTGCAACAACGATGGTGTGTGGAACGATATCGGCGCGAGTCTAAACTTCGTAATTCCGCCTGCGTGGTATCAAACGAGCTGGTTCCGAGTGGCATGCATTCTCACGGCTCTGCTGATCCTGTTTTGTCTTTATCGTTTGCGCGTGCGACAGATTGCGCGCGTCATCAGTGTACGATTCGATGAGCGACTCAACGAGCGCACTCGCATGGCTCGTGAGCTTCACGATACGTTCCTGCAAACTATCCAGGCCTGCACGATGGTGGCTGATAATGCTTTGGATATCAGATCCGATCCATACGATATGCGTCGCACGATGCAGAAGTTGTCGAAGTGGCTGCATCAGGCTACGCAGGAAGGTCGGGCGGCGTTGAACTCGCTGCGCAGCTCGACGACGGAGACAAATGATCTGGCCAGAGCGCTGCGCCGGGCGACGAAGAATGGATTGATACCGGCGTCGATGATGGTGGATTTTTCAGTAGTGGGTGGGTCGAGGGAGATGCATCCGATAGTTCGAGATGAAGTTTATCGGATCGGGTATGAAGCGATCCGGAATTCCATCGTCCACTCACATGCGACGCGATTGCAGGTGGAGTTGAGGTATGAACAGGATCTTTATTTGCGGGTGAAAGATAACGGGGTCGGCATAGAGCCAGTTGTTTTGAGCCAGGGGAAAGGTGGACATTTCGGCTTACAGGGAATGAAGGAACGCGCCACCCGCATCGGCGGCAAACTCACACTCGTCAGCTCAGCAACCTGCGGTACCGAAGTCGTGATCACAGTTCCCGGCTCGATCGTGTTTTCTCTTAGCCCGCGAAGCGGGCGCAACCATTAAGCCTGGGGCGCAAGCCCCAAGGATCACAAACCAAAATATTAGTTAGAGCCCGCGAACGCGGGCGACAGCGC
>DATFDT010000173.1:0-4758 GCA_035251975.1 Pyrinomonadaceae bacterium
AATCGCGCGTCTTCGAAATCGTCGACAAAGCTTTAGGAACACATCCAGCGCTCGACCTGTATCTCAACATCGCTCTCGACGGCTACGGCGAAACACATGATCGCATTCGCGGCGTCCCCGGCAATTGGACCAGGGCCCTCGACTGCATCGAGTTTCTCTATCCCTTAAAAGACAGGTACACCGATCGCTTCCGTTTGAACGTAAACACCGTTGTGTGCGCAGAGAACTACACCGAGATCGACAAGCTCGCCGAGTTCATGTGGCAGAACTACCAGCTTGACGGCCAATACTTCAACATCATTCGCGGCGAAACACTCGTCGGTGAAACGATAAAACAAGTGCCGCCGGAAGTCTTGCCCGCGATGTACGCGCACGTGTCGAAACTAACAAAGCGCTACGGCGAGCGAATGTTTGCCGATGACGACGCGAGCAGGCGCTTCGTGAAGAACGCGGTCTACGCCGGCACGATCATCACTCATTACCGCACCCAACACGCAAACTTCCAGCAACCGACTCCGTGGTCGTTCCCGTGCACGGCAGGTGAGACAACAGCCGTAATCGACTACAACGGCGACGTGCGCGCGTGTGAACTGCGCGAGAAGTTCGCGTCACTCGCTGATTTCGATTTCGACTTCAATTCTTTGTGGTCCGCGCGCGCACGCCAAATAGAACTCAACTCAATCGACGGCGGCAAGGCGTGTTGGTGCACGCACGTATGCTTCATTCACGACTCGATGCGCCACTCGCGTCGCGCCATGCTCTACGACGTTCCCAAAAACTACCTGACACGCGAAAACTGGTGACCAGGAAAGAAGATCAGGACGAAAACCGCAAAGCCGGCTTCGCCTACGCGGCGGGCATCGCCCTCTTTGCCTCGGTGGCCGCCTTTTGCGCCGCCGGCTGGTTTGTAGACAAATGGTTCGGCATCGCCCCCTGGGGCATCATAGGCGGGATCGTCCTCGGCTCCGCCGCCGGGCTCTTCGAATTCGTCCGCATCAGCTCGAAGACTTATTAAATCCGCGTTCATCCGCGTTAATCCGCGGCTAAAAACAAGCGTCCGAACTCGACAACTCCCTGATATCCCAGTTAAAATCAGCGGCTTTGCAATGCTGGAGTCCCGAGTCTTTCGCACGATGGCGATTGCGAGCGCACTGAGCGTGAGTGTCGCGGCCTTCGTCGCGCCCTGGCGTGTGACGACGGGCCTGTTGCTGGGTGGGTTGCTGGCGCTTTTCAGTCATCGCTGGCTATCAAACTCAGCTTCGGCTGCCGTTCAGCTTTCCGCCACCGGTGGCCGGTCGCAATGGAAGCTCGCGCAGTTTGTGCTTCGTTACGTCGTTATCGCCGCAGCCGTTTTTGCAGCCTACACACTCGATCTCGTGTCGCTGACAGCGGTCCTCGCCGGCATGTGCAGTTTTGTTGTAGCAATTTTTGTTGAAGCAATCAGAGAGTTTTACTTCGCAATCATAAAGCGAGAGGAAAATTAGTTGATGTTTTGGTTTGCAGAAGCTGCGGAAGCCGCGCACGGAGCCGCCGAGCATGCAGAAGAGGCGGAGCATCACTCGCCCATCATCGTTGATTTGGTTAATCACTACTTCGGCGAGTATGCCTATCGTTTCGAGATGGCCTACACCAAGCCATTTTGGGACAGGTTCCTGGGTTTCTTCGGCACTACGCCTGAAGATGCCTTTGGCCCATACACGCCCGAGAACGCGATCCCCTGGTACACGGTGATGTTTGTCATCGCCTGTATTTTGAGCATCGTCATTATCTGGATCCTGAAGGGCAAACTCTCTGAAAGTGAACCAGGCCACGGCCAGCAGACACTCGAAGTCAGCGTGCTGGCAGTGCGCAGTATGATCGAAGACATCATCGGCCCACACGGTTTGAAATACTTCCCGGTAGTGATGACGTTCGCCGTGCTGATCCTCGTCTCGAACCTGATGGGACTCTTTCCGCTGTTCATGAGCCCCACGTCGGCGACGAGCGTCACCTTCGCGCTCGGTTTGGCCTCGTTCCTTTACTACAACTACATCGGCATCGCTGAAAACGGTTTGTTTGGTCATCTGAAGCACCTCGCCGGTCCCATCTGGTGGATCGCGCCGCTGATCTTTCCGATCGAAGTGATCAGTAACCTGATTCGCCCGTTTTCACTCGGCATCCGTCTTTTCGGTAACTTGTTCGCCGACGAAAAGGTGCTCGAAACGTTGGCCGGGCTGCATCCGTGGCAGTCGTGGTTCGCGCCGGTTCTGTTGATGCCGCTGAGCGTGTTCGTGGCGCTAATTCAAACATTCGTTTTCATACTGCTGTCGCAGCTTTACATCAGCGAGGTGTCGCATGCGCCGCACGCCCACGTGCACGGTGAACACACTGAAGACTTCGACGGCGAAGAATATATTGCTCCAGTTCTTACTTAATACATGGCTTTATCAGAGCGTGCGGTGAGCGAGGGGGCAGCGCGCCCACAAACGTTACCGCACATTTCGAGACTCATCACCAGGCATACCAGACACTCATAGCAAGGCATGTCTGCTTCGCTGGAGCGCCGTTGTAAGAGGGGCGATGGATACCGGATGCAGGCGAAATTATATCGTCGCGGTTTGCTCAGACGAATGAGTTGAAGACAAATCAGAGGAGGAAGCATGAGCAAATTTAGAATGTTGCTATTTGCGGTAATCGGAATTCTCGCAAGCAGCATGAGCGTATTTGCGCAGGCGGGTGAGGCAGCCGGCGACAACGCGTTTTCCGTCAACAAGTACAGAGCAATCGCGGCCGGTATCGGTTTCGCGATCGCGGTTTTTGGCGGCGCGCTCGGACAGTCGCGCATCGGCGCCGCGGCATGCGAAGGCGCGGCACGTAACCCAGGCGCAGCGGGTCGTATCCAGACGATGATGATTCTTGGTCTGGCGCTGATCGAATCGCTGGTATTGTTTGCGCTGCTGGTTATCTTCGCAGTCGTCAAGGGCGTTGTAACCTAGTCGAGAGCCACGCCAAAACTTTCGCTTGAGCGGGCGGGGGATTCGTCTCTCGCCCGTATTTTTTAGAGAAGTACATGATTTGCAAGATTCCGATGATTCGGAGTTTAATGAACTAAATGAAGACATGTCCGAAATGCGGAGTTGAGTATCCTGATGCGATAACGCTATGTCCCACCGACGGCGCTGCGCTCGAAAAAGATCCCGACTCCCTCGTCGGCACTACACTCGCCGGGAAATATCGCATCGACGCACGGCTCAACGAAGGTGGCATGGGCACTGTCTATCGCGGCTGTCACGTGCTGATGGATAAGACAGTCGCGATCAAAGTGCTGCGTCCTTCGCTCGCTGCCGATGAAAAGATCGTGGCTCGCTTCTCGCGCGAGGCTCGCGCTGCGTCGCGCATCACGCATCCGAATGCGATCAGTGTTACTGATTTTGGTGAAGACGAAAGCGGGCACGTCTTCCTCGTGATGGAGTTTCTAAGCGGTAGAACTCTCAGGCATGTCATACGCGAAGAAGGACCTTTGCCGCTTGCGCGAGTGGTCGATATCACGCGGCAGGTCGGCGATGCGCTAAACGCCGCGCACGAACAGGGCATCGTCCATCGCGATCTGAAGAGCGACAACATCATGCTGGTTGATACGATGACGGGCGATCATGCGAAAGTGCTCGACTTCGGCATCGCAAAGATCAACGAGCCTGATGGCGCTGTCGATACAAACCTGACCGCTCCGAATCTCGTCATTGGCACGCCTCAATACATGTCGCCGGAACAATGCTCGCAGGACGTCGAGATCGATGCACGATCTGACATCTACTCGCTCGGCGTGATCCTCTTCGAGATGCTGGTGGGCCATGTGCCTTTCAGCGGCGACTCGCCGACGATCGTCATGATGAAGCACTTGCAGGAGCCGGTGCCGTCGGTGCTCGAGGAGCGAAGCGACCTGCCTGCGTCAGTGGCGCGCGTGGTCGCGCGGGCGATGGCGAAGGTTCGTGACAATCGTTACCAGAACGTTGCTGATCTGATCGAGGATCTGACGATCGCCTCGGGCATGACAATACACCGGCTTGCGCCCGTTGGTGTGACCAACACGATCCAGACGCCCGATCCGGATGAAGTGACGGTGGTGAGACCGAGGGAAGTGGCGGCGCAGGTTGGGCCGGTTTCGCCAGTTCCGCCGGTTCAGCGGCGCGAGCCGGTTGTGGTGCCTGTCTCCGGCCAGATGCCGCCGCCCGCGCCTGCTGCTGCGGGTTTCAATCCTTTGAAGGTGCTGATTCCGTCGGTGGTCGGGTTGCTGGTGGTGTTTGCGGCGATTTATGCAATAACGAGGAATTCGACGCCGGGCGAGGCGAATACCAACCAGCAAGTGGTGCCGTCGCTCGCGGCGGATCCGAACAGCCAGCCGGTGCAGCCCGCTCAGCCGGCGACGGGCAGAGGTGAAGAGGGAATACCGTCGGGTGGATCGATTACACCGCCGGCGAATGCGAGTCCGAGTGCGAGTGTGGCGGCTTCACCGGCAGCGACTGAGGACTTCACGCCGGATGCGAACGCAAACACCAACACGAATACAAATTCTAATGAGAACAGCAACGGCAACAGCAATCGCAAAGCGCCTCCATTGCCTGAGCCGACGCGCAGCGTAGTTCCCGAGAACGTGCCGCCACCCGTGCCTTCAGCGACTAAGCCTCCCGCAGAGAAGCCCTCTCCAACTGCGACCCCACCGGAAAGTCTGGAACGATAAAATAGAACAAGTCAGGAAGAGGGGCTTGCCCCCGCTCGTCC